>JAEVHO010000069.1 GCA_016802835.1 Micromonospora sp. ATA32
CTGGCCGGCCGGCGGCTACGGCGGCAGTCATCGCGGTCGGGCAGGGCTCGGAGGCGCCGCCGCGGCTGGTCAAGCTCAGCTACACCCCGGACGGTGGCGGCAGCGGCAAGCGGGTCGCGCTGGTCGGCAAGGGCATCACCTTCGACACCGGCGGCATCTCGATCAAGCCGGCCCAGGGCATGTGGGAGATGAAGTCCGACATGGCCGGCGCGGCCGCGGTCGGCGCGACCATGCTGGCGATCGCCGCGCTCAAGCCGTCGGTGGCGGTGACGGCCTACCTGCCGATGGCGGAGAACATGCCGTCGGGCACCAGCTACCGGCCGGGCGACGTGATCAGCATGTACAACGGCAAGAAGGTCGAGGTGCTCAACACCGACGCCGAGGGCCGGATGATCCTTGCCGACGCCATCGCGCGGGCCTGCGAGGACGGCACCGACTACCTCTTCGAGACCTCCACCCTCACCGGCGGCCAGGTGATCGCGTTGGGCAAGCGGATCGCCGGCGTGATGGGTACCCCGGAGCTCTGCGAGCGGGTCAAGGTGGCCGGCGACGCGGTCGGCGAGCCGGCCTGGCCGATGCCGCTGCCGGACGACGTACGCAAGGGCATGGACTCCGACGTCGCGGACATCTCCCAGGTCAACGCCGGCATGGACCGGGCCGGTCACATGCTCCAGGGCGGCGTGTTCCTGCGCGAGTTCGTCACCGACGAGGTGGCCTGGGCGCACATCGACATCGCCGGGCCGGGCTACCACTCGGGCGAGCCCACCGGCTACTGGACCAAGGGCGGCACCGGCGTCCCGGTCCGCACCCTGGTGCAGCTGGTCGAGGACGTCGCCGCCAACGGCTGACGCGCGGACGAGACGAAGGGCCGCCCCGGTGGGGCGGCCCTTCGCCGTCTGGCAAGCCGAGCCGGTCCGGTCAGTGGAGCCGGTCCGGTCAGTGGAGCCGGTCCGGTCAGTGGAGCCGGTCCGGTCAGTGGAGCCGGTCCGGTCAGTAGAGCTCGGGGCGGCGCTTGCGGCGCTCGTTGAAGTCGCGCATCCGCTGCGGGTAGCCCATCAGGCGGACGTCGTAGACCGGGATGGCCAGCCGGTGGGCGAAGCGGCGGGCCCCCTCCGGGCCGTCGATGCGCCGGCGGGTCCACTCCCCGTCGCCGGCGATCAGCATGACGGTGGTCTCGGTGACCGTCGTGCGGGGCTCGATGTACGCCTCGACCCCGCGCCGGGTGCGGACGAAGTTCTCAAGATGGTCGAGATCGGCGCGATCGGCGGCGCGATCGCGGCTCACCGCGCCCGCCTGCTTGCGTCGTCGGAACAGCGCCACCGACCATCTCCTCCACACTCCGTCATCGAAGACCGCGCCAAGCGTACGTGTCACCGACGTGTCGTTGGGCACCTCACTACGCGCACTGTGGCGGGTGGTGACAAGATGACCGAGGCGAGTATGCCCAGTTACCTGGCATGCCCCCTCGTAGCAGCGACGCGACCTGGGAGTTGAGTGTGAGCGAGCCGAACGATGCGGCCTTCGACATTGTCATTCTCGGAGGGGGCAGCGGCGGCTACGCCGCAGCGCTGCGCGCCGCCCAACTGGATCTCTCGGTCGCGCTGATCGAAAAGGGCAAGCTGGGGGGCACCTGCCTGCACAACGGCTGCATCCCCACCAAGGCGCTGCTGCACGCCGCCGAGATCGCCGACCAGACCCGCGAGTCGGAGCAGTTCGGCGTCAAGGCCGAGCTGGTCGGAATCGACATGGCCGCGGTCAACTCGTACAAGGACGGCGTGGTCTCGCGGCTCTACAAGGGCCTGCAGGGCCTGGTCGGCAGCGCCAAGAACATCACCTTCGTGGCTGGCGCCGGCAAGCTGGTCGGCCCGAACGTGGTCGAGGTCGACGGCAAGCGCTACACCGGCCGCAACGTCATCCTGGCCTCCGGCTCGTACGCGAAGAGCCTGCCCGGCCTGGAGGTCGACGGCGAGCGGATCATCACCAGCGACCACGCGCTGACCCTGGACCGGGTCCCGTCGTCGGTGATCGTGCTGGGCGGCGGCGTGATTGGCGTCGAGTTCGCCAGCGTGTGGAAGTCCTTCGGTGTGGACGTCACCATCATCGAGGCGCTGCCCCGCCTGGTCGCGGCCGAGGACGAGGAGTCCTCGAAGGCGCTGGAGCGGGCGTTCCGCAAGCGGAAGATCAACTTCAAGGTCGGCAAGCCGTTCGAGAAGGTCGAGAAGACCGACTCGGGCGTCAAGATCACCATCGCCGGCGGCGAGACCGTCGAGGCCGAGCTGCTGCTGGTCGCCGTCGGACGCGGCCCGAACACCGCCAACCTCGGCTACGAGGAGCAGGGCGTCAAGACCGACCGCGGCTACGTGCTGACCGACGAGCGGCTGCGCACCGGTGTGCCGAACGTCTACGCGGTCGGCGACATCGTGCCCGGCCTCCAACTCGCCCACCGCGGCTTCCAGCAGGGCATCTTCGTCGCCGAGGAGATCGCCGGGCTGAACCCGGCCGTGATCGACGAGGCCGGCATCCCGCGGGTCACCTACTCCGACCCGGAGCTTGCCTCCGTCGGGCTGACCGAGGCCAAGGCCAAGGAGCAGTACGGCGACAAGGTCACCACCTACAACTACAACCTCGGTGGCAACGGCAAGAGCCAGATCCTCAAGACGGCCGGCTTCGTGAAGCTGGTCCGGATCGAGGACGGTCCGGTGGTCGGCGTGCACATGGTCGGCGCCCGGGTCGGCGAGCTGGTCGGCGAGGCGCAGCTCATCTTCAACTGGGAGGCGTACCCGGCCGAGGTGGCGCAGCTCGTGCACGCCCACCCGACGCAGAGCGAGGCCCTGGGCGAGGCGCACCTGGCCCTGGCCGGCAAGCCGCTGCACTCACACGCCTGATCGAACTCAACCCGCGGCGTCCGGCGGCAGACGGGCGATGAACCCACCAGGGGAATGAAGGAGTCTTAGAAGATGCCGGTATCGGTCACCATGCCCCGGCTCGGCGAGAGCGTCACCGAGGGCACCGTCACGCGCTGGCTCAAGCAGGAGGGCGACACCGTCGAGGTCGACGAGCCGCTGCTCGAGGTCTCGACCGACAAGGTCGACACCGAGATCCCGTCGCCCGCGGCGGGCGTGCTGAGCCGGATCGTGGTGGGCGAGGACGAGACCGCCGAGGTCGGCAGCGAGCTGGCCGTCATCGCCGGCGAGGGCGAGGCGGCCGGCGGTGGCGAGTCGGCGCCGCAGCAGCAGGCCCCGGCCGAGGAGGCCGAGCGGCCACCGAGCGACCGCCGCCGCCGAGGGGACCGGCCCCGAGCCCGAGCAGCAGCAGCCGGCCCGCGAGGAGCCGCAGGCCCAGGCCGCCCCGGCGCCGTCCGGCGAGGGCACCCCGGTCACGATGCCGGCTCTCGGCGAGAGCGTCACCGAGGGTACGGTCACCCGCTGGCTCAAGCAGGTCGGCGACACCGTCGAGGTCGACGAGCCGCTGCTCGAGGTCTCCACCGACAAGGTGGACACGGAGATCCCGTCGCCAGTTGCCGGAACCGTGCTGGAGATCAAGGTCGCCGAGGACGAGACCGCCGAGGTCGGCGCCGCCCTGGCGATCATCGGTGTGGCCGGCGCGCCCCGGCCGAGGCCCGGCCCGAGCCGAAGCCGGAGCCCCGGGCCGAGGCCAAGCCGGAGCCCAGGGCCGAGCCGAAGCCCACCCCGGCACCCGCGGTCGAGGAGCCGACCCCGGGCATCTCCTACAACGAGCCGGCCGCGGAGGCCGAGACGTCGGCCCAGCCGGCGCAGGCGGAGCAGAGGTCGGTGCCGTCCGCGCCGACGCCCACCCCCGCAGCGCCCCGACCGCCCCCGCGCAGGGTGGCGGCGAGGAGGCGGCCCGGTTACGTGACCCCGCTGGTCCGCAAGCTGGCCAGCGAGCACGGCGTCGACCTCTCCTCGGTCAACGGATCGGGCGTCGGTGGCCGAATCCGCAAGCAGGACGTGCTGGAGGCGGCCGAGCGGGCGAAGGCGGCCCAGGCGCTCCGGCCCCGGCGCAGCAGCCGCCGCCGCCCCGGCGGCTCCGGCCCAGCCGGCCGGCAAGCCGCAGCCGAGCCCGAAGCGCGGCAAGACCGAGAAGCTGCCCCGGATCCGCGCGTTGATCGCCAAGCGGATGCAGCAGTCGCTGCACGAGATGGCGCAGCTGACCACGGTGATCGAGGTGGACGTCACCAGGGTCGCCAAGCTGCGGGCCCAGGCGAAGGACTCGTTCGTCCAGCGGCACGGCGTCAAGCTGTCGTTCCTGCCGTTCTTCGCCCTGGCGGCCATCGAGGCCCTGCAGGCCTACCCGATCGTCAACGCCAGCATGGACCTCGAGGCCGGGACGATCACCTACCCGGACTCGGAGCACCTGGGCATCGCGGTGGACACCGAGCGGGGCCTGATGGTGCCGGTGATCCACAACGCCGGTGACCTCAACCTGGGCGGCATCGCCAAGCGGATCGCCGACCTGGCGGAGCGGACCCGGACCAACAAGATCAGCCCCGACGAGCTGGCCGGGGCGACCTTCACGCTGACCAACACGGGCAGCCGGGGGGCGCTCTTCGACACCCCGATCGTGCCGTCGCCGCAGTCGGCGATGCTCGGCACCGGTGCCGTGGTCAAGCGCCCGGTCGTGGTGAACGACCCGGAGCTGGGCGAGGTCGTCGCGGTCCGTCAGATGGTCTACCTGGCCCTGTCGTACGACCACCGGCTGATCGACGGCGCGGACGCGGCCCGCTTCCTGGTCGCGATCAAGGAGCGCCTGGAGGCCGGCAACTTCGAGGCGGAGCTCGGCGTGGCCTGATCCACCCGTACGCGCAAGGGCGCCCCGGTCGCGACGACCGGGGCGCCCTTCGCTGTCCGGCCCGCCCGTCCGGCGGGCCGGGGCCCGGGCGGCGCGGACTCAGCCGCGCAGGGTGTCAACCGAGACCTGCCAGAGCCGCTCGGCGGCCTCCGGGTCGAGCGCGTACGGGGCGTACCCCGTCCGGGTGCCCGGCTGGTTCGGACCGGCCTCGGCGCAGTCCTCGAAGTAACGGCCACCGACCCCGTCGAGCAGCGGCGACGTGGCCACCAGCACCGACGTGGCGGCGCCCTGCTCGGTGCTCTTCCAGTACGCGGCCCCGCCGCCGCTCTGCGCCCGCATCCGGTCCAGCTCCTCGTCGCTGATGTAGCGCTGCAGGTTGGTCCGGATCGCGCCCGGCATCAGCGCGTTGGCGGTGATGCCGTCGTCGGCCCAGCGCTTCGACGCTTCCATGGCGAAAAGCACGTTGGCCGTCTTGGACTGCCCGTACGCCTCCCAGGGGTCGTATGGGCGGCGGGCGAAGTGGATGTCGTCGAAGACCACCGGTGAGCGCAGGTGCGCGGCCGAGCTGACCGACACGATCCGGGCCCCGTCGGCCGCCGCGAGGGCCGGGCGCAGTCCGGTGGCCAGGGCGAAGTGCCCGAGGTGGTTGGTGGCGAACTGCATTTCCCAGCCCTGCGGCGTACGCATCTCGGGGGATGCCATGATGCCGGCATTGTTGACCAGGATGCGCAGCGGGCCGTCCCAGTTCGCCACGAAGGCGGCAACGGACGCCTGGTCGGCGAGGTCGAGCGGGGCGACGAGGACCCGCTCGTTGCCGGTGCTGCTGGTGATGTCGTCGGCGGCGCGCTGCCCGGCCTCCAGGTTGCGTACCGCCAGGGTCACCTCGGCCCCGGCGGCGGCGAGCGCCCGGGCGGTCTCCACGCCGATGCCGGAGGCGCCGCCGGTGACGACGGCCCGGCGGCGGGTCAGGTCGATGCCCCGGACGACCTCCATGGCCGTGGACTCGCGGGTGAACGGCGTGCTGATGGGTGTGCTCGCAGTCATGATCCGTCCTTCTCCGAGCGGTACGGGCCGAGCGGCCCGACCGCTACGATGGGAAGCGGAGGACCCTCCGCTACAACCGAAAGTAACCGGAGGAACCTCCGCTTGCCAATGGTCCCCGCGACCGGTGGACCGCGAGGAGGAGACGTGTCGGCACCCGCCCCCCGTCCGCTACGCGCCGACGCGCTACGCAACCGTGACCGGTTGCTGGACGCCGCCGTGCGGGCGTTTTCCCAGGAGGGTCCGGAGGTAACGCTCGACGCGATCGCCCGGGACGCCGGGGTCGGCATCGGCACCCTCTACCGCCACTTCCCCACCCGGGAGACCCTGGTCGAGGCGGCCTACCGCAACGAGCTCGCGAAGCTCTGCGACTCGGCGGCCGAGTTGCTGCGCGACCTGCCACCGGACGAGGCGACCCGGGTCTGGATGGACCGCTTCATCGACTACCTGTCCACCAAGCGCGGCATGGCGGAGGCGCTGCGCCTGGTCATCGCCACCGGCGCCAACCCCTTCGCACAGAGCAGGGACCGGCTGCTCGCCGCCATCACCCTGCTGCTGGAGGCGGGCGCCACCGCGGGCGCCGTACGCGCGGACGTGGCGCCGGCCGACGTGCTGGCCGGCCTGAGCGGGGGTGTCCCTCGCGGCCGGCGGCCCGGACCAGCGCGACCAGGCCCGCCGGCTGCTGGACCTGCTGATGGACGGCCTGCGGTACCGCCCCGCGCACTGATCCGATTCCGGCCCAGGCCGGGCGGCACACTGACAGACTCGGTCGGTGGGTGGTGAGCGGTGAAGGGGCGCCTGGGGCCGGCCGTCCCGGTCGCCCCCGGCGCCCGGGTGGACCGGTTCGAGATCTTCTTCGACCTGGTCTTCGTCATCTCGTTCTTCATCATCACCCGCGCCACCGCCGCGAACATCAGCGGCCGGACCCTGCTGCACGCCATGCTGGTGCTCGCGGTGCTCTGGTGGTGCTGGGTGGTGCACAGCATGGTGGCCACCCGGGTCCGGCTCGGCGAGGGCTACGTCCCGGTGCTGACGGTCGTCGCGATGGCCGCCCTGTTCTGCTTCGCGCTGGCCCTCCCGCAGGCGTTCGGCGAACCCCCGGAGGGAGCCGCCGGGCCGATGGCGGTCGCGGGCAGCTACGTGGTCATCCGCGCCGTGCACGTGGTCCTGTTCCGACGGGCGGTGCGGGACAACCCGGCCGGCCGCCGGCAACTGCTCCGGTCGACGCCGGAGCTGGCGGCGAGCAGCGCGCTCCTGCTGGCCGCCGCGCTGATTCCGCCGCAGATCGACGACCCGGGCCGGGCCGCGATCATCCGGGACGGGCTGTGGATCGCCGTGGTCCTCGTCCAGTACGGCACCGGGATCGTCGCGGGCGCCTGGGGCTGGGGAGTGACCTCCGCCGAGCACTGGACCGAGCGCTACGACCTCATCCTGATCATCGCCCTGGGTGAGTCCATCATCTCCGTCGGCGTCGGGGGCAATCTGCTCGGCAAGCCCGTCACCTGGGGCGCGGTCGTCGCGGCCACGCTCGGCATCGTGTTCACCGCCGCCCTGTGGTGGGCCCATTTCGACCTCATCGGCCCGGCCGCCCGGATCGCGCTGCACGCGGCGGTGGGCCGCCCACGCAGGGCGATGGCCCGGGACGCCTACGCGTACCTGTACCTGCCGATGATCGCCGGAATCATCCTGTTCGCGATCGGTAGCGAGCAGGTCGTGCATACGATCACCGACCCCGCCGGCGGACCCGGCGAGCGGGCGCACGGCCCCGCCGTCCCGATGCTCTTCGGCGGGGTGTTCTGCTATCTGGCCACCAACATGCTGTTCCAGTTGCGCACCCTGCACACCCTCACCTGGACCCGGGTCGGCGTGCTGATCGCGCTGGCCGCCGGCACGCCGATCGCGGAGCGCCTGCCGGCGCTGGCCGCCCTGGGGCTGCTGACCGCCACCTGCGTGGGGCTGGTGGCCGTGGAGGCGGTGGTGCTGGCGGACTCCCGACACGCCCTGCGCAAGGTCGTCATCGACGAACGGACCAGCCACGAGGCGAGCGAGGCCGCCTGGCGGGCCCGGTGGCACGAGGACCAACCGGACGAAGGAACGGGACAGGCATAGAATCCCCGTCAGCGCCGCGGTGCACCCGGCAAGGAGACCGTCGTGGGCATGGAGGCGCCCGCCCCTCCTCCCCCGGGACCTGCAGGCCCACTGCCTGGCCTTCTGCTCGGCGGTGAGCCGGCACCACACCGGCGAGGACGGCGGCGCGTTCCGGGTGCTGGCCGTGCAGGCGCCCGAGCTGCCCCGGTCCTGGCCGAACTGGCCGACGACCACCACGCGGCCGGCAGCACCGAGGACCTGCTGGGCGTACCGGTGCCGGTGCCGGTGACTCAGTCTCTCGGTGGATTCGCCCCGTAGCAGAAGTGGCCACCGCGAGCTGGTCGACTGCGTCGGCACGGCGATGCTGGGCCGATGGCTGTCTTCTCCCTTCAGGCACGTCCCACCGACGCGGCGAGCTGGCTGCACCTGGCCCGACGGGCCGAGGAGGTCGGCTACGACGCGCTGCTGGCCTCCGACCATCCCGGCTCCGGCACCTCGCCGTTCGTGGCGTTGGCCGCGGCGGGGGCGGTCACCTCGACGCTCGGGCTCGGCACGTACGTCTCCAACGCCGGGGTGCGCGAGCCGATCCTGCTCGCCGCCGACGTGGCCACGCTGGACGTGGTCTCCGGCGGTCGGGCCCGGCTCGGCCTGGGCGCCGGGCACACCCCCGCCGAGTGGCGGGCCGTCGGGCGGGAGCGGCCCGACGTGGCGGGTCGGGTACGCCGCTGCCTGGCCGTCGCGCAGGCCGTCCGGGACCTGCTCGACGGCGAGGAGATCACCGTCGACACCCCGGAGCTGACCGTGCACGCCGCCCGGCTGACCGCACCACGCCCCGTACAGGAAAGGGTCCCGCTGACCCTCGGCACCGCCAACTCGCGACTGCTGCGCTGGGCCGGCGCGCACGCCGACGTGGTCGGCCTGACCGGCTTCGGTCGTACGCTCGCCGATGGGCACAACCACCTGGCCCGCTGGCGGACCGACCAGATCGAGGCGCAGCTGGCGCACGTCGCCGAGCGCCGCCGGCCGGGACCAGCCGCCCGCGCTGGAGGCGCTGGTGCAGCAGGTCGTGGTGACCGACGACGCGGAGGCGGCCGTCGCCGACCACGCCCGGGAGCTCGGCCTGACCGTCGCCGAGCTGCTCGCCACCCCGTTCGTGCTGGTCGGCACCGAGGACGAGATCGTCGCGGCGGTCGCCGAGCACCAGCGGCGCTGGGGCGTCACCCGGTTCGTGGTCCGCGAGAACGCCCTGGAGCCGCTGGCCCCGCTCCTGCCCCGGCTGACGAGTGACGGAGGCCGTAGCAGCTTGCAGCACATCCCGTTACCCTGAGCCAGTGGCCGAGCACACTCCTCGCGAAATCCCGATCCGGCGCCGCACCTTCGTGCCGCGCGCCGAGGTCATGGCTGCATTCGCCACGTCACCGGTCCTCGACGCGGCGAGGTTCCGCAGCGACATCGACGCTGCGATCGAGCAGGATCCGTTCGACCGTGAGCGGTGAAGCTTGAACCTTTGCCCTTCGACGCCGAAGCCGCACGGGCTTTCGGTCTCATCGCCGCCGGGGTTCTCGCCGCCGGACGAGGCACCCGCCGTCGCATTGCGGACCTCATGATCCCGTCGATCGCACACTCATGAACTACCGTGAGCCGCGACGGATCGACGGGGCCGACAGTTCCGAGAACGACGTCGTGCCGCCCAGCTGATACCTCTGAGTCATCTTGATACCTCACAGGCATCAAGCCTCACCGTCATGGTCCGCCGAGCGACCGGCCGTCCGGACGAGCGGGACCCACCGCCGACCCGGCCCGGGGAGTCGTCGTCGGGCAACCAACGAGGGTGCCTTGCTGCCAGACTGCGCTGGTGGAGCTGTCCGACGTCGAGCTGCGGGAGACGGTCGAGGCCGACCGGCTGCCGCAGTTGATGGAGCTGTTGGCGTCTGCCTGGTGGACGGTGGACCGACCCGCCGGCGACGTGGCCCGGATGCTGGCGGCGTCCGACCTCGTCCTCGCCCTGGTCCACCGGCCGACGGACCGGCTGGTGGGCTTTTCTCCGCCCACTCAAGCTGGGCGCAGGCGGTGTCGGTGCACTGGAGGCAGACCCGACGCCACGGGTCACCGGGCCGGCGCCAGTGGCTGGCGACGGTGCTGTTGGCGGTCTGAAGCACCAGAGCGGCGGTCACCGGCTCGACCATGCCGGTCACGGCCGCCGACCACACCACGCGTTCCGACTGATGACGCAGCGGGACCGGTGCTCCTGCCCCCTGGTGAGCAGGGGACGGTCCCGAGGGACGGCCCTGGTCGGCTGGTCCCAGGCCGGGCTCGGCACCCGTCTCACCGCTGACGGGGTGACGCGTCGGGATGAGACACGGGAGGATGGTGCGATGACGGACGCCGGTTCGACGGTGCCCAGGCGACAGCTCGGTCGCCTGCTTCGCCAGGCCAGGGAGCAGGCGGGCATCGGGCTGGACGCCGCCGCCGCCGACTGGAGTGGTCGCGGGCGAAGATGTACCGGATCGAGGCCGGCCAAACGCCGGTGCGGGCGCTGGACGTCGACCAGATGTGCCGCCTCTACGGCGCACCGGCGGAGATGACCGAGGTCCTGGTGAGTCTCGCCCGGGAGGGCAAGAGCAAGGGCTGGTGGCACGCCTACGGGGACGCCATTCCGCGCTGGTTCGAGCTGTACGTGGGGCTGCACCGGAGCTGGAGGTGATCATCGAGGAGGCCGCGCTCTACAAGACCGTGTCGGGCATGGCCGGCCAACTCGACGCGCTGGTGGCGGCCGGTTCCTCGCCGAACATCAGCATCCGGGTGATGCCGTTGGCCACGGCCCTGCACCGTGCGGCGGTCGCCGGCAGCTTCGCGATCATGGACTTTCCCACGGTCGGCGCCCGGGCAGCCGAGCCCTCGACCGTCTACAGCGAATCGCTCACCGGAGCCCTCTATCTGGACAAGGCCGCGGAGGTCAGGACGTTCGCCGACGCCTGGCGGGTGCTGGCGGCGAACGCGCTGACCGAAGCGGAGTCCCGCAAGCTCATCGAGACGATCAGAGAGAGGTGTCACCATGCGTGATCTTGCCGGGGCGACCTGGCGCAAGAGCAGCCGCAGCAGCAACCAGGGCAACTGTGTCGAGGTGGCCGACAACCTGGCCGGCGTGATCGGCGTACGCGACAGCAAGGACACCGACGGCGCGGCGCTGAACTTCAACCCCGGCCAGTGGGCCGGGTTCGTCCGGGCCGTGCGGGCCGACGCCCTCCGCTGACCTCGACCCGGAGTCGCGGCGGGCGCTCACCCTCTCCGCACGACCGCATTGATCCTCATGGAGGTGACACATGGCGAAAATGCTCTATTCGGTGACCATGTCCCTGGACGGATTCATCGCCGGCCCGGGCGGTGACATGTCCTGGCTGACCGACCTCATCGGCCCCAACCCGACCGTGGATCGGGTGATCGGCGAGATCGGCGCGTTGCTCGTCGGGGCCCGCACCTTCCGCGGCGACGACCCGCACCGGGGCACGGAGAAGGAGGGCAAGCCGTTCGGCGGTGGGTGGACGGGGCCGCAGTTCGTGCTCACCCACCACGTCGCCCAGGCGCCGGTGCCCGGGGTCACCTTCGTCGGCGATCTGGACAGCGGCATCGCCGCGGCGAAGGCCGCCGCCGGCGACCGGTACGTCAACGTCCTCGGCGCCGAGACCGCCCGGCAGGTGCTCGAGGCGGGCATGCTCGACGAGATCCTGGTCTTCGTCGCGCCCATCCTGCTCGGCGACGGCGTCCGGCTCTTCGACCACCCGGGCGGGAGGACCGTCAGGCTCGAACGCCTCAGCCTCACCGAGGCTCCGCTGGCCTCCACCATCTGGTTCCGCGTGCTCGGGTGAGCCGCGGGCGGGCCGGGTGTCGCGGAACGAACAGTTGTCTGGCTCAACGCATCCGGCTTCGCCTTCGTACATCAAGATATGAGCATGCGGATCCTGATGGCCGGCGCGTCCGGCTTCCTGGGCAGCCGGCTGGTCGATCGCCTGACCGCCGACGGGCACCAGGTCACCCGGCTGGTCCGGCGGCCGGCGCGCACCCCCGACGAGAGACAGTGGAACCCCACCGCCGCGCAGCTCGATCCGACGGTGGTGGCCGACGCCGACGCGGTGGTCAACCTGGCCGGCGCGGGCGTCGCCGACAAGCGGTGGAATGACGACTACCGGGCGCTGATCCGGTCGAGCCGGGTCGACACCACCACCACGCTGGCCATCACCATCGCCGGGCTGCCGGCCGCCGACCGGCCGAAGGTCCTGCTCAACTCCTCCGCCGTGGGCTGGTACGGCAACACCGGCGACCGGGTGGTCGAGGAGGACGCCCCGGCGGGCGAGGGCTTCCTGGCCGACGTCTGCCGGGTCTGGGAGGCCGCGACCCGGCCGGCCGAGGACGCCGATGTACGGGTGGTCCGGCTGCGGATTGGGCTGCCGCTGCACCGCGACGGCGGGCTGCTCAAGCCGCAGCTGCTCCCGTTCAAGCTGGGCATTGCCGGGCGGCTGGGCAGCGGCCGGCAGTGGCTGCCGTGGATCTCGATGGCGGACTGGCTGGGCGCTGCGCTGTTCCTGCTCGAGCGGGACGACATCGCCGGCCCGGTCAACATGGTCGGCCCGGCGCCGGTGACCAACGCCGAGTTCACCCGGGAGCTGGCCCGCCAGCTGCACCGCCCAGCGGTCATCCCGATCCCCGGGCTGGCCCTGAAGGTGGCCCTGGGCGGCTTCGCTCACGAGGCCCTGACCAGCACCCGCGTCCTGCCCACCGTCCTCACCAACGCGGGCTTCCCCTACCGCCACCCCGACCTCGCCACCGCCCTGCACGCCGCCCTCACGGAGTAGCCGTTGCCGATCCTGGAGTTGTGGTGCCCGGCAAACCGGGCCGATGCGGCTGAACCGCCCACCACAACTCCATGATCGACCCCGTTCGGGGCGGGGGGGGTCAGCAGCCGATCACCCAGTAGTTGGGGGCGGTCTGCTTGAGGGTGCTGGTGTAGAAGGTGTTGTAGAGGCCCATCTGCTGGTTGGAGCCGAGCGCGTAGGCGTAGCCGCCGGACTGGTAGGCGCGGCCCGCCGTGACGTGGGCGTAGTTGCTGGCGGTCACGCAGGTCGGCGACGCGGTCGGGCTGGGCGAGGCGGTCGGACTGGCGGTGGCCGTCGGGGTGGGGCCGGGGCCGCCGCCGCTCAGGCCGAAGAAGAGCGCGTCCCGGTACGTCGAGCAGATGGTGTCGAGGAAGTACGAGGTGGCGGTGCCGCACTGGTCGGTGGCCGAGCCCGGGTCGACCGGGGTGCCGTGCCCCATCCCGGAGACCCGGTAGAGGCGGACCGCGTCGCTGCCGTACACCTCGAGGCTGGTGCCGGCGGGCAGCGACGCGGTGCTGGTCGGGGTCTGCGAGACGCCGAGGACGTTGGTCCACTGGTCGCGGGACTCGGTGGCGTTCAACGGGACCACGGTGGTGTCCGAGGTGCCGTGCCAGATGGACACCCGCGGGCGCCGGCCGGTGTAGCCGGAGTAGGCGGCGCGGACCAGGTCGCCCCAGGCCGCCGGGGTCTTGTCCACGCCGCTGTACTGGCAGGTGCTGGTCGAGGCGGGCGGCGAGCAGCGGTACGGCAGGCCGGCGATCACCGAGCCGGCGGCGAAGACGTCCGGGTAGGTGGCCAGCATGACCGAGGTCATCGCGCCGCCCGCGGAGAGCCCGCTGATGTAGACGCGGTTGCCGTCCAGGCCGTAGTTGGTCTTGGCGTAGTCGACCATCTGCTTGATCGACAGCGCCTCGCCCTGGCCCCGGTTGATGTCCCCCTCGGTATACCAGTTGAAGCAGCTCAGCGACTGGTTCGCGCTGGACTGCTGCGGCACGATCAGGGCGAACTTCCACAGGTCGGCGTACTTCTGCCAGCCGGAGTTGGCGAAGTAGCCGGACGCGTTCTGGGTGCAGCCGTGCAGCAGCACCACGGCCGGGGCGTTCGCCGGCAGGCCGTCCGGCCGGTAGGCGTACATGCTCAGGTTGCCGGGATTGGAGCCGAAGCCGGTGACCTGGGTGAGGGTGGCGGCTTGGGCGGGCGCGGCGACGGCGATCACCGTGGCGGCGGCGAGCGCGGCCCCGGCGACCGCCCCGGCGAGCCGGGCGAGGATGGATGAGGAGCGGCGCACGGCGGCCTCCTGACAGCGAATGTGAACTGGGTCACCCCCAAGTTGCCGCGAGGTTACGTCCCTGTTTCCAAACCGCGACATAGTCGCCACTCACATATTCATGTTCACCAACGTGTGCATCCCGAGTGGCCCGGGGCCCCGGACGGGTGGCCGGAGCCCCGGCCACCGGTCAGCAGTTGCGCAGCTCCGGGGACTGGTTCCGGATCTGAGCCAGCGGCGAGACGAAGTCCCGGTACGCCTCCCCGCCGACCATGGACAGCGGGAAGGCCGCCACCCGGTGGCAGTTCTGGAACGCCAGCCGCACCCCGAAGTGGCGCTCCAGGCCACCGCGGATGGCGTCGCTGGCCATCGCCCGCAGCAGCTGCCCGCGCTCCAGCTCCGACGGCGGCGGCACGGCGTGCTCGGCCACGTCGCCGCCGTCGGCCGCCCGCGCGGCCACGTCGGCGACCACCAGCCAGGCGTACGGCAGGGACCGCCGGACACAGTCGACGAACTCGGCGTCGTCGACCCGACCTGCCTCGGCCCGCTCCAGCAGTGCGGTAGGCACCTCGAGAGACATCTTCTCCTCCAATCGGCGCGCGCTCGCGCGACCTATCGCAATTGGATGTCATTTTCAGTAAGCGGTCAAGGTTTCCGTGTCTGACGGGCGTGTCCTGGTCCGGTTGGTAACGTCCGCTGCGTGCCCATCTCCCCGTCCCCGGCCACCGGGCCGTCCCCCGCGTCGCCGGCCGCCACCGGCCGGGGTCGCCGGGCGGATCTGATCGTCGTGCTGGCCGCGCTGGCGCTGGCCGTCTGGGTGACCAGCGGCCTGTGGCGGGACCCGAACAGCCGGGCGATCACGGTCAACTCCAGCGACCAGGCGCTCTTCGAGTGGCTGCTGGCGTTCGGCGGCAACGCACTCATCCACGGGGAGAACCCGCTCTACACCCACCTGATCAACGTCCCGGACGGGGTCAACCTCGCGGTCAACACCTCGGTCACCGTGTACGCGTGGGTCTTCGCGCCGTTGACGTACCTGATCGGGCCGCCGGCGACGTTCCTGGTGGTGCTGACCCTCAACCTGGCCGCCACCGCGCTGGCCTGGTACTGGCTGCTCTCCCGGCACCTGGTCCGCAGCCGGCTGGCGGCGGGGATCGGCGGCCTGTTCATCGCCTACTCCCCCGGGATGGTCGCGCACGCCAACGCGCACCTGAACTGGACCGCCGGCTGGCTGGTGCCGCTGCTGATCTGGCGGCTGTTCGCGCTGCGCCGGCCGGAACACTGGCTGCGCAACGGGATCGTGCTCGGCGTGCTGGTCGCGATCGCCTTCTCGATCGCCGCCGAGGGGCTCTTCTTCACCGCGATCGCGCTCGCCCTCTTCCTCGCCGCCTGGGCGCTGCACCCGGCTCGCCGGGCCGAGGCCCGCGCCGCGCTGCCCTGGTTCCTGCGAGGGCTCGGGGTGACCGCCGTGGTGGCCGGGGTGCTGCTGGCATACCCGCTCTGGTTGCACTTCGCCGGCCCGCAGCGCTTCCACGGCACCGGCTTCGACCCGCTGATCCACTCCGAGGACATCGCCGCGTTCGGGTCGTACCCGAGTCTCGCTGGCCGGCGAGGCCGGCCTGGGCACCTCGCTGGCGCCCAACCCGACCGAGGAGAACTCCTTCTTCGGGATCCCGCTGCTGCTGCTCACCGTCGCCTGCTTCGTGTGGCTGTGGCGCCGGACCGACCCGGCCCGCCGGGCCACCCTCTTTGCGCTGGCGGTCACCGCCGTGGTCTTCTCGGTGCTCTCCTGGGGGCCCCGGGCGAAATGGGACGGGCGGCGCACCGGCCAGCTGCTGCCCTTCGGCGTTCTGGACAACCTGCCGGTGGTCAACGCCGCGCTGCCGTCCCGGCTGGCGCTGGTGGTGGCGCCGGTGATCGGGCTGCTGCTGGCGTACACCGTGGACCAGCTCCGGGCCGACCCGCCCCGGCACCGTTCGTCGCAGCTGGCCTGGGCGCTCGGGTACGCGGTCGCGCTGCTGCCGCTGCTGCCGACCCCGCTGCTGACCATCGTCCGGGAGCCGATCCCGGCCTTCATCACCGCCGGCACCTGGAAGCAGCACGTCTCCCCCGGCGGGGTGCTCACCCCGCTGCCGCTGACCGTCGACGTGACGCCGGACGGCCAGCGCTGGCAGGCGTACGCGCTGGCCCACCGGCAGGGCGAGTTCGCCATCCCGGCCGGTTTCTTCCTCGGCCCCGGCGGTCCGGACGGCCGGGGCCGGATCGGACCGGTTCAGCGCACCTTCGACGCGCTGATGGACCAGGCCGGCCGGACCGGCGTGGTGCCGATCATCACCGAGGGCAGCATCCGGCTGTCCCGGGACGACCTGCGGTACTGGCGGGTCGAGGCGGTGGTCCTGCCGGACCAGGTGCACGGCGCCAAGTACGGCATCGACGAGGAGGCGCTTCGCCGCACCGCCACCGCCCTGCTCGGCCCGCCGCAACGGGTCGACGACGTCTGGCTCTGGAAGGTCCCCCCGGCCTGACTGCGGTGAGCCGACTCACCAGGGGCGCGGGGGTGGGACGGGACTAGGCTGGGGGCGTGACCGCGACGACTTCTGGGCTGACGGCTGTCAAGGCCGGTCTGCTCGACTACCAGGCCGCCTGGGACGAGCAGCGCCGGTTGCACGAGTCGGTGGTGGCCGGCGAGCGCGGCGACACCGTGCTGCTGCTGGAGCACCCGAGCGTCTACACCGCCGGCAAGCGCACCGAGCCGTGGGACCGGCCGATGGACGGCACCCCGGTGGTCGACGTCGACCGGGGCGGCAAGATCACCTGGCACGGACCGGGGCAGCTGGTCGGCTACCCCATCCTGCGGCTGCCCGACCCGGTGGACGTGGTCGCCTACGTCCGGCGCACCGAGCAGTTGCTGATCGACGTCTGCGCCGAGTTCGGGCTGGCCGCCGGCCGGGTCGAGGGGCGCAGCGGCGTCTGGGTCCCCGAGGACGACCGGGGCCCGGCCCGCAAGGTCGCCGCCATCGGCATCCGGGTGGCCCGTGGGGTGACCCAGCACGGATTCTCGATCAACTGCGACTGCGACCTGGCGTACTTCGACCGCATCGTGCCCTGCGGCATCCGCGACGCCGGCGTCACCTCGCTCACCGCCGAGCTGGGCCGCCCGATCACCGTCGCCGACGTCCTCCCGATGGTGGAACGCCACCTCCCCACCCTCACCACCCCCTGACCCTCGCCTCCCCGACCGGCTACCCGTGGGCGTACTTCGACCGCATCGTGCCCTGCGGCATCCGCGACGCCGGCGTCACCTCGCTCACCGCCGAGCTGGGCCGCCCGATCACCGTCGCCGACGTCCT
>JAEVHO010000070.1 GCA_016802835.1 Micromonospora sp. ATA32
CTCGGGATCGGCCGTGCCGGCGGGTGCGTCGTCCCGCTCGCCGGTCCGCTGCCTCGGCACCGTCACCGTCCCGCTCCCGACCGCGCGTCGCTCGCGCCGCTGGGCGAGCGACGCCACCAGGATCGAGCCGCCGATCCCGGCGATCACCGCGTACGGGGCGACGAGGTGCGCCGACACCTGCTCCGGAGCGATCGCGGTCAGCCTCGGCACGGCCAGGAAGTACGCGACCGCGACGAGCAACGGCCCGGCCACGCCGGACGCCGCCGCCCCGACCCGACGCTCCACCAGCCGGGCGGTACGACGAGCGGCCAGCGCGCCGATCACCAGCGCGGACCCGATCGACAGGACGGCACCAGGCCAGTAGAAGTAGTCCCTGATCCAGAACCGGTCGCTGTCCGCGCTGATCTGCCAGATGCCGAGCTGCGCGCTGGTCAGCCCACGGCCGGAGAGCACGCCGTCGACCACCGAGACCACCGCGAGCAGCCAGAGCCAGCCGACCGTGGCGACCACGTTGCCGGCGGCGGCCGGCGAGTGCAGCGCCCAGACCGCCACCAGCAGTCCGATCAGCACACCGATCCCGGCGTACCCGGCGGCGATGGTCTGCGGTGAGAAGGTCTCCGCCACGGTCGCCGCCCGGGCCGGCACGGCGACCAGCAGCACGGTGATCAGCGCACCCACCGCCCCGGCGGTGGCCAGGGTGACCCGCTGCAGGGTGCCGGCGCTCGTCACCTCGTCGGCGCCCCGGTCCCGCAGTCGCTGCGCGCAGACCGCACCCGCGATCGTCGAGGTGGCCGCGATCCAGGTCGCCCAGGCCAGGCTCGCCACCCAGGCCGCGTCGTTCGCCGTCGCGTCCGGGGGCGCCCAGTTGATGATGCCCAGCCCGTAGCCGAAACCCAGTTGTGCCGCACCCGCGCCGGCGGCGACGCCGATCGCCGTGGCAACCGATCCACCCAAGCCCCGTCTGGCCATGCCGGGGAGCGTAACGTCCCGAGGTCGGCGCGGCGAGCCGTGGCGGGGACCCGCTGGCAGGCTGACCGCGCGGAGCGGGCTTGGCGGGGCCGGGTACGGTCGCCGGTGACGAGGCGGTGGGGACGATGACGGACGGACAGCCGGACCTGGAGACGATCTCCGGCGGGCGGGACGAGGCTGGGCCGGGGCGGGCGAAGCTGCTGCTCGGCGGCGGCCTCGCTGTCGTGCTGCTGGCCACCGTCGGGGCCACCGCCGGCTACCTGCTGGCGGGCGAGAACCAGCCTGCCGACCGTACGCCAACCGCGGCGGTGACCACCGAGGGCACGCCCACCACGGAGCCGCCCACCGACGAGCCGACGTCCGACCGGACGACGCCGCCGGCGGGCCAGAGCACCCCGCCGAGCAGCGCCAGCGGGCTGACCGTGCCGACCCTGGTCGGGATGGACTTCGAGCAGGCCCGCAAGGAGCTGCGGGACCGACGGCTCGGTTGGCGCCTCGTCTTCGGCACCGGCACCGGGCGCACCGTCGAGCGGACCGTTCCCGCGGCCGGTACGCCGGTGCGGCGAGGCGCCACCGTCGCGCTGCACGTCGTCGGGCCCGCGCCGGCGCAGCCGGTGCCGGACGTGGTCGGCGACGACTGCGACGACGCGGCGCGCGAGCTGGGCGAGGCCGGTTTCTACCCGCGCTATCCCACCGGACGCACCGGCAAGGTCACCAGACAGGAGCCCGCGGCCGACGCGACCGCGTACTGGAACGACCGGGTGGCCATCGCCTGCGGCGACGCCCCGCCGAGCCCGGGTGCGGCCACGCCGACCCCGTGACGGGCGGGTCGCCGCGCTGATCCCCGCCGCACGTGAGCCGGACCGTTAGTTTGGACGGTCGGGGCCAGGATGCCCGCCCGGTGGGGAAAGGACGTGCGATGAGCGACGACCGTCAGGAGCCACCGGCCGGGAACGCCGACGACCGGACTGCCCCGCAGGAGCCGGTCGCCGACGACCGGACGGCCCGGCAGGAGCCGGTGGCCGGCGAGCCGCCCAGCCCGCCGGACCGGACGGCCCCTGCTCCCGACCGGCCGAGCGTCCCCGGGCCCGGCCCCGTGGTCCGGACGGGCCTGAGGTCCCGCCACCACGCCCCGCCGACTACCGGGAACCGGCCGGCACCGAGTGGTACGCCGAGGAGCAGCGCGGCCGCCGCTGGTGGATGCCGATCCTGCTGGGCATTCTCGCGCTGCTGCTGCTCGGCCTGCTCGGTGCGCCGTCTGGCTGGGCCTGCGGTCCGCCAACGGTCCGACGCCGGAGGAGTCCCCGACCCCCGGGCCGACCAGCGCGCCCGCCACGACCAGCGCGCCGACGTCGGCGGCACCGACCACACAGCCGCCCAGCACGCCACCGCCCAGCGCCGTGGCCCAGGTGCCGATGCCGCCGCTGGTGGGTCTGCCCCGCGCGGCGGCGCAGGCGATCCTCGACCGGCTCGGCATCGACTACCGGATCGAGTCGCGGCCGTCGGACCGGGCGCCCGGCACGGTGATCGGGACCGACCCCGGTGTCGGGGTGCCGGTTCCCAGGGGCCAGCAGGTGACGGTGGTGGTCGCCGAGGCGGCGGCGCCGACGACCAGTGCGGCCGTGCCCACCACGTCGGTGACCGCCACCCCGTGATCCGGCCGGACCGCTGTCACCACATCCGGCGTCTGGTCCCGACCAGGCCCAGACCGGCCAGCGAGATGGCGAGGCCGAGGATCCCGGAATAGAACAGTGACCGGCTGAGCTGGTCGGACGCGCTTACGCCACTGGTGCCACCTGGCCGCCGCGGCGGCTCGACCATGGTGCCGGAACCGTTTCCGCGCCGGACCGTTCTCCGCGCCGGCCTCGGCCGCTGGGGCGCCCGCGCCGAGCGCGGGTGCACCGACGTCGCCGAGGCGTCCGGGTAGCCGGGCCAGCCCGGCTCGTCGGGCGGTGCGGACTGCCCGGCCACGGTGATCTCCGGTGCCGGGACCGGGGGGTTCAGCTGGGTGGACGACAGGGCTGGGTACCGGACCACCACCACCATGGTGGTCGCGGCGCCGATCAGGGCGAGCAGCCCGAGGGCATAGGCGATACGGGATCTGTGGTGCCGCCGCGCGGCGGGCAGATTGACCATGGCCATCCCAGGTTCAGGGTCCTGGACGCGCGGGTGCTGAACGTTTGCCGGGGTGGGCGTACTGATTCTATGGCCGCGGTACGCCCCCCGACCGGTCAATCGCGGGGTCAGCCCACCCGGACCGGGGTCCGTGCCACCTGACGGCGGGCCCGCACCGTGTGCGGCCGGGGCTCCGGCGCGGCGCACAGCTGTCGTAGGCCGGCCCGCTGCACGAAGATCGACCGCCGGTTGATCGCGTCCCCCGTCGCGTTCAACTCGTAGCCGTCGAGCCACAGCCAGCCGTCGTACGTGGGCCAGTCGTGCACCCGGATCACCCGGAACATGATGGGTCTGAGGAACTGGACACTCGCCGCGCGAGTCACGTGCAGTACGTCACCGGAGCGGGGAAGCACATGGGCTCCTCGGGATGATCGGCCGGCGGACGAGCCGGCGAGGGTTGATCGGGGGACGTCTCGCACCGGGTGACGGGGTCGTGCCTCGTGAACCGGCTTCGTGGCGGTGGTGGTCGGGCCGTACCCGCTGGTGGCGCGCCGCCACCCGACCAACACCCGGCTGCTCCCGGTTACCGCTCCCGCCGCCGCAGCCAACTGGCGTACAGCGGCGGGGTCTTCAGACTGGGGGCAGGTCTCGTAGTGGATGCGTGCGGTCCGGGTGCGCTCACCGAACGTCGCCCCGCCACCGTGAAGTGATCTCTGTCCGGAGGCGAGTCGAGACGGTGAGTAACCCGAGCCATACGGACAGCCTGCATCAGTGACGTGCTTCATGCAAGTTGCACGTCGACTTTTGCCGATACGCGAGCGGGTAACGCGAACGGGAAGCTTGAGCCGCGGGCGTGCTGCCGTCACACTGGATGCCGGTTTCGCCCGTCGCGGCCGGTCGACGACCGCACCACCCCCACGCCGCGAACGATCGCCCGCCGTTCGACGGTCGCGCCCTGGCGGGCGTCGACGGATGCGCGATCGACCGGAGGTAGCCGGGTGAGCGCGACGAGTCATCGTTCCGGACCAACGGCCCGTGGGGTGGCCCGATGAGCGAGCGGCGCAGCCCCACCATCCGCCGCCGCCGACTGGGCGCGGAACTCCGTCGCCAGCGGGAGGCGGCCGGGATCACCATCGAGGTGGTCGCCGAGCAGTTGGAGTGCTCCGCCTCCAAGATCTCCCGGATCGAGACCGGCCACACCAGTGCCACGCCCCGCGATGTCCGGGACATGCTCCGGATCTACGGGGTCGTCGGCGTGGAGAGCGACGAGCTGGTGCAGATCGCCCGGGAGGCCCGCCAGAAGGGCTGGTGGCACCCGTACAGCACGGTGCTGGTCGGCGCGTACGTCGGGCTGGAGGCGGCGGCCAGCTCGATCCGGGCGTACGAACAGCAGGTCGTGCCGGGACTCCTGGAGACCGAGGAGTACGCGGGGGCGATGATCCGGGCCGCCCGGCCGGACTTCAGCGCCGAACAGGTTCACCAGCGGGTCCGTGTCCGTCTGGCCCGTCAGTCGTTGTTGACCCAGGACGATCCGGTCGATTTGTGGGTGGTGCTCGATGAGGCTGTGGTAAGTCGGCCGGTTGGCGGCGACGCGGTGATGCGTGGTCAGCTCAAACGGCTGGTGGAGGTGGCCGAGCTGCCGAACGTGACGTTGCAGATCCTGCCCTTCGAGGTGGGCGCGCACGCGGGCATGGACGGTACGTTCACCATCCTCAGCTTCCCCGAGGCCGGTGATCCCGATGTCGTGTACGCGGAGAACGCCACGGGTGGGCTCTTCCTCGAGAAGAGCGACGAACTGCAGAAGTACAGCTTCATCTTCGATCACATCCGAGCAGCGGCCATACGCCCGGAGGAATCGATCGCACACATCGAAAAACTGGTAGAGGAGCCGTTGTGGAAATGGCGACCAAGGGGTTCCCCGTGGAGCTGACGCAGGCATCGTGGTTCAAGAGCTCGAAGAGCGGGCCGAACTGCGACAACTGCGTGGAGGTGGCGTACGTGACCGGAGCCGTCGGCGTCCGGGACTCGAAGGACAAGGCCGGGCCCGCCCTGGTCTTCGCCCCGGGTGACTGGTACGCCTTCGTCGCCGGCACCAGGGACGGCGTGTTCGGCCGGAGCTGACCCGGCCGAGGCAGGAAATGTGACGGGCGTGGTCCCGGCCGGCAGCGTGGCCGGGCGGGGGCACGCCCGTTCGCGTGTTTTCCGGCGTTCCGGTGGGCCAGGACGCGCCGGGTGACCCGTCGCCACTTCCGCCCCGTGTCGTTGTACCCCTCGGTACGGCACTGGTCGACAACCCGTCGCAGGGATCGGCAACCGAGCGAGGCAGGCGAGACGGATGACGACGATCGGGTCAGACAACCTCACCAACGGTCCGGGCAAGCCGGAGCGGTTCGGTGGCAAGTACCGCGGGGCACGCCGGGACACCGTCCTGACCGAGGTGATGTCCGGGGGACACCGAGATCGGTGGGCGGGACCTGCCGCCGCCGCCCGAACAGGCCGCTCCGCCGCTGTCGCTGCCGTCGCTGGACCCGAACCCGCTCACCGAGCCGTCGTTCCCCCCGGCCGGCTGGCCGATGGAGCCGACCGAGTCCCTGGTCGACCACCCGCTGCTGCGGGGCCTGCTGATGGAGCTGCCGCCGAAGGGGAGCGTCCCGCCGCCCCGGCTGGCTGGACCGGTGGTTCGAGGCCACCCGGGCGATCCTTGAGCTGCTATACGTGCAGGGCGCTGGCCGAGCGCGGTGAGGCGGGTCGGGCCGGCAGGGCCCGTTCGACCAGCCGGCTGTGCCGCAGCGCGTGGCGTATCCCGATCGCGGTGACGCCGAGCGCTCCGACGGTGATCGCCGGTCCGGTGACGCCGGGTCCGGCGTAGCCGGCGATCCCGCTGGCGGAGATCACCGCCGGCATCGTCGCCAGGGCGACGACCAGGCCCGGTGCCGCCGCGACGGCGAGGCCCTCGGCGGCCCGGTTGAACGGTTCGACGTTCGCCGAATCCGGGCCGGCCCCCGGTTCGTCCCGTACCTCGCCCCGTAGGGGCCATCACACCGACGTTATGGAAGATTCGACATGTTTATCTTCTTCACCTTGCTGATCTAGTCTCACTCCGATTGGCCATCGTCGATCCGCCTGTCTCCAGCGGGCGGACGGTGACGTGCCGGTCGGAGGGAGGTAGGGAGATGGGTCTTCCACACAGGTCCGTCCTCGTCGGAATCGCCACCGTCACCATGCTGGCCGCCGCCACGCCCGCCATGGCCGCCGAGCCGGTCGGAGTGGTCCGGGACGCCGGTGGCGCCACCGCCGTCGCGGACAGCTACATCGTCGTCTTCAAGGACAGCGCCGTCGAGCGGAGCCGGGTCGGTGACACCGCGCAGCGGCTGACCAGCCGGCACGGCGGCGCGGTGGCGCGTACCTACAGCGCTGCGTTGCGCGGCTTCGAGGTTCGGGTCGGGGCGCGGGCCGCCACGCGGATCGCCGCCGACCCCGCCGTCGCGTACGTCGAGCAGAACCACACCGTCTCGATCGCCGGCACCCAGTCGAACCCGCCGTCCTGGGGTCTGGACCGGGTCGACCAGCGCAGCCTGCCGTTAGACAACTCCTACACGTACCCGAACACGGCGGGCAACGTGCACGCCTACATCATCGACACCGGCATCCGGACCACGCACAGCGACTTCGGTGGCCGGGCCACCTGGGGCACCAACACCGCAGACTCCACCAACACCGACTGCAACGGACACGGCACGCACGTCGCCGGCACCGTGGGCGGCTCGTCGTACGGCCTGGCCAAGGGTGTTCAGCTCGTTGCCGTCAAGGTGCTCAACTGCCAGGGCAGCGGGACCAACGCCGGGGTCATCTCCGGCGTCGACTGGGTGACCTCGAACGCGATCAAGCCGGCCGTGGCGAACATGAGCCTCGGCGGCGGGGCGGCCAGCACGCTGGACACGGCGGTACGCAACTCGATCAACTCGGGTGTCACCTACGGCCTGGCAGCCGGCAACGACTCCGGCGCCGACGCCTGCAACACCTCGCCCGCCCGGACCGCGGAGGCGATCACGGTCGGCTCCACCACCAGCACCGACGCCCGGTCGTCGTTCTCCAACATCGGCACCTGCCTGGACATCTTCGCGCCGGGATCGTCGATCACCTCAGCCTGGAACAGCAGCGACACCGCCAGCAACACGATCAGCGGCACGTCGATGGCGACGCCGCACGTGGTGGGCGCGGCGGCCCTGGTGGCCAGCGCCAATCCCTCCTGGACCCCGCAGCAGGTCCGCGACTACCTGGTCAACAACGCGACCAGCAACGTGGTGACCAGCCCCGGCGCCGGCTCGCCGAACAAGCTGCTCTACGTGGTCAACGGTGGCACGCCGACCAACGACTTCTCGGTCTCGGTGTCGCCGGCCTCCGGGTCGGTCACCGCGGGTGGCTCCATCTCCGCGACGGTCGCCACCGCCACCACCAGTGGCAGCGCGCAGACGGTGAACCTCTCCGCCGCCGGCCTGCCCGCGGGCGCCACCGCCTCGTTCAGTCCGTCCTCGGTGACCTCGGGCGGTTCGTCGACCATGACGATCATCACCTCGACGTCCACGACGCCGGGCACCTACACCGTCACCGTCAGCGGTACGGCGACCTCGGGCACCAGGACGGCGAGCTACACGCTGACCGTGAACGGCACCGGCGGCGGCTGCACCGCCCCGGGCCAGAAGCTCGGCAACCCCGGGTTCGAGTCCGGCAACACGGTCTGGGCGTCGACCTCCGGCGTCATCGGTCAGAACGGCGCCAGCCAGCCCACCCACGGTGGCACCTGGAACGCCTGGCTGGACGGCTACGGCAGCACCCACACCGACACGCTCTCCCAGGCGGTGAGCCTGCCGGCCGGGTGCAGCTCGTACAACGTCAGCTTCTGGCTGCACATCGACTCGGCCGAGACCACCACCGGCACCGCGTACGACACGCTCAAGGTGCAGGTGCTCAACTCGGGCGGGACGGTGCTGGCGACCCTGGCCACGTACTCGAACCTGAACAAGGCCGCCGGGTACAGCCAGAAGTCCTTCTCGCTGGCCTCGTACGCCGGTCAGACCGTCACCCTGAAGTTCACCGCAACCGAGGACATCTCGCTCCAGACGTCCTTCGTCATCGACGACACGGCCGTGAACGTGTCCTGACCCGCTCTCCACCCGCTCCTGGCGGTCACCCTTCGCGGTGGCCGCCAGGAGTCTCTTGCGGGTCGGGATCCTCCGGTCAGGTTGACTGTGCCGGTCCAGGCGGGTCAGACCGCGAAAGTCGGCGGCCGCTCAGTGGCCGGCGACGGCGGGGCCGCCTTCCACAGGCCGGTCTTCTGCGCCGCCAACCGGCCCAGGTAGGCCGGGTTGAGGATCACGTACCGGCGCCAGAGCCGCTTCGGCTCCAGGCCGAGGCGCCAGAACCACTCCAGGCCGGCCCGCTGCATCCACGGCGGGGGCTTGCGGAGCAGGCCGGCGTGGTAGTCGAACGCCGCCCCGACCGCCATCAGCGGCATGTCCAGCAGCGGCCGCATGGCGTACGCGAAGACCTCCTGGCGCGGGCAGCCCAGCCCGACCAGGACGAGCCGGGCGCCGCTGGCCTTGATCCGGTCGGCGATCTCGGCGTCCTCGCCCGGCTGCACCGCGCGGAACTTCGACGGCTCCACCCCGGCGATCTTCAGCGCCGGGAACATCCGCTCCAGCGCCGGGATCAGCCGGGCCAGGGTCTCCTCGGTCGAGCCGTACAGGTAGACCGGCAGCCCCTCGTCGGCGAACCGGGAGAGCACGTGCAGGGTCAGCGTCGGGCCGTAGACCCGGTCGGTGAGGCCGGCGCCGTGCAGCAGGTTCAGCGCCCAGCGCACCGGCTGCCCGTCCGGGGTGACCACGTCGAACGAGTTGAGCCGGGCGTTGTGCGCCGGGTCGAGCACCCCGGTCATCACGCCGTGCACGGCCAGCGCGGTCAGCGCCAGCGGACGACGGTCGTGCGCCGCGGCCACCACCGCGTCGGTCGCGGCGGCGTAGTCGGTCGCGTCGACCAGGACGCCCAGCACATTCCGCTTGCTGCCCGGAGCCGTCATGCCTGCGGCACCTTGCTGCCCGGAGCCGTCATGCCTGCGGCACCCATTTGTCGACGTTGGCCTCGTAGATCTCCTGAAGGATCATCGGCACGTCGTAGACCTGCTTCCACTCCGGGTAGTCCCGCTGGAAGGCCTCGTTCGAGCCGATCCACCACTTGTGGTCGCCGATCCGGTTCGCCTCGACGTACTCGGTGACCATCTCCCGGCCGGTGATCTGCTTCGCCAGGGCGAACGCCTCCCGGTTGGAGGTGTTGGAGTGCCGGCCACCGCCCAGGTTGTAGACCGCCGCCGAGCGCGGGTTGCGGAAGAAGGCCTCGAACGCCGAGACCACGTCGGAGCTGTGGATCGCGTCCCGGACCTGCTTGCCCTGGTAACCGAAGATCTTGTACGTCCGGCGCTCCATGTTGGCCCGCATCACGTAACCGAGGAAGCCGTGCAGCTCGGTCGCCGAGTGGGCCGGGCCGGTCAGCGTGCCGCCCCGGAAGCAGGCGGTCTTCATGCCGAAGTAGCGGCCGTACTCCTGCACCATCACGTCGGCGGCGACCTTGGAGGCGCCGAAGACCGAGTGCAGGCACTGGTCGATCGACATGTCCTCGCGGATGCCCTGCTCGTACGGGTGCCCCGGCTCGATCTCCCAGCGGGTCTCCAGCTCGACCAGAGGCAGGCTGTTCGGCCGGTCGCCGTACACCTTGTTGGTCGAGCAGTGGATCACCGGCGCGTCGATGCAGTGCTCGCGGACGTTCTGCAGCACGTTGAGGGTGCCGCCGGCGTTGACGTCGAAGTCGGTGAACGGGTCGCGGACGGCCCAGTCGTGCGACGGCTGCGCGGCTGTGTGGATCACCACGGCGATGTCGCGGCCGTACCGGCGGAACAGCGCCGTCAGCGAGTCGCGGTCGCGGATGTCGATGCTGTGGTGGGAGTACCTCCCGCCGAGCTCGTCGGTCAGGCGGCGGACGTTCCACGCGGTCGACGCCTCGGCGCCGAAGAACTCCTGCCGCATGTCGTTGTCGATGCCGACGACGTCCAGGCCGAGGCCGGAGAAGTGCCGGACCGCCTCGGAGCCGATCAGACCGCCCGATCCGGTCACCAACGCGACAGTCACACGCCACTCCTGGTCCATCGGAGGCAGAAACCATCGGAGCATAGCGTGACGACCGGCACGCCCCGATATGACGCGAGGGCCCCGCATGGTGCGGAGCCCTCGCCTGCTGGTGGGGAAGGGGGGAGTTGAACCCCCACGTCCTTTCGGACACACGGACCTGAACCGTGCGCGTCTGCCATTCCGCCACTCCCCCATGGCACAACCCGGAACACTGTAGTCTGTCCCGGTCCTGCTGTCTCCAGCGGGCCCCGTACACCTTACGCTGTCCCAGGTCATCGCCACGACCCGTTACCGTTCGTGGCGGACGAAAGAGTAGCACGACAAGGTCGACCCGTTCGGACGGGTCGACACCAGGCGGCCGAGCGGCGTGTGAGCTGCGCGCGCGCTGGCCGGATACCATCATGTCCTCGGGACCCGAGGAGGAGCCGGTGAGCGTGCTGCAACGCTTCGAGAAGCGTCTGGAAGGCCTGGTCGAGGGGGCCTTTGCCAAGGTCTTCAAAGGGGTGGTCCACCCCGTGGAGATCCTCAACGCCATGCAGCGGGAGGCCGAGGCGCACAAGGCGATCCTGGCCGGTGGGCGCACGTTGGTGCCCAACCGCTACGTGATCGATCTCTCGCCGTACGACCACAGTCGGCTGGCGCCGTACGCCGCCGCGCTGGCCCAGGAACTGGCCCAGTCGCAGGCGGAGTTCATCGGCGAGCAGGCCTGGACGGTCTACGGCGACGTGATCGTGGAGATCGAGCGCGGTGAGGGGCTCGACACCGGAATGTTCCGGGTCACCGCGGAGGTCTACACCGGTGGCGAGGTCGCCCCGGTATCGGCGCCCGGCTACGACGCCGGTCCGCCCGCGTACCCGGCGTACGACCAGGGCGGCGGCTACGGCCCCCCGCCCGGGCACGGCGGCGGTACGCGCAACGTCCGGCTGGTGTCCGGCGACGGTCGCACCTACCCTCTCCAGATGGGTTCGACAGTGATCGGCCGCGGCGACCAGGCCAACCTGCGTCTGCCGGACGTCGGCATCTCCCGGCGACACGCCCGGCTGGATTTCGACGGCGGTCAGGTCGTGCTGACCGATCTCGGGTCGACCAACGGCACGATGGTCAACGGCCAGCGGGTCTCGGCGGTCGCCCTGAACCCCGGTGACATGATCCAGCTCGGCACGACGACGCTGACCTTCCGCGTGGACGGCTAGTCGCCTTGCCGGAACTCGTCATCACCGTTGCCCGGTTCGGGTTCCTCATCCTGCTGTGGATCTTCGTGTTCACGGTGGTCGGCGTCATCCGCCGGGATCTCTTCGCAGGTGCCCGGTCGAGTCGGCTGGTGGCCGCCCCACGGGCGGTCGGGGCCTCGACCGGGCAGGCCGCCAAACCGGCGAAGGTGAAGCGGGGCAGGGCGGCGCACCAGCTCGTGGTGACCGCCGGGCAACTCGCCGGCACTCGAATCACTCTCGGTGAAGCGCAGATCACCATTGGTCGGGCCGAGGATTCCACCCTCGTGATCACCGACGACTACGCCTCGGCGCGGCACGCCCGGCTCGTGCCGCGCGAGGGGCAGTGGTTCGTCGAGGACCTCGGCTCGACTAACGGCACCTACCTGGATCGCGCTAAGGTCACCGGACCAACCCCCGTCCCCCTCGGCGTGCCGATCCGGATCGGCCGCACTTCTCTCGAATTACGGCCATGACTCTGACCCTGCGCTACGCGGCCCACAGCGACCGCGGTCTGATCCGTGACGGTAATCAGGATTCCGTCTACGCCGGACCGCGGCTTCTCGCCGTCGCCGACGGCATGGGCGGCATGGCCGCCGGTGACGTCGCCAGCAACATCGTCATCGGTGCCATGGCGCCGCTCGACGAGGACGTCCCAGGGGACGCACTCGTGGATGCGCTGCGATCGGCCGTGGGCACCGCCAACCAGCAGCTCCGCGACACCGTGGATGCCAACCCGCAGCTGGAGGGGATGGGCACCACGCTGACCGCGACCCTCTTCTCGGGCAGCAAGCTCGGCATGGTCCACATCGGTGACTCGCGGGCCTATCTCCTGCGCAACGGCGAGTTCGCGCAGATCACCAAGGACGACACGTACGTCCAGATGCTCGTCGACGAGGGCCGGATCAGCGCGGAGGAGGCGAGCAGCCACCCCCAGCGCTCGCTGCTCACCCGGGCGCTGGACGGCCGGGACATCGACCCGGAATACAGCGTCCGCCAGGTGCTCCCGGGCGACCGCTACCTGATCTGCAGCGATGGCCTGTCCGGCGTCGTCAGCGCGGACACCATCGGCGAGACGATGCGGGAGTACGCCGACCCGCAGCAGTGCGTCGAGCGGCTGGTGCAGCTGGCCCTGCGCGGTGGCGGGCCGGACAACATCACGGTGATCATCGCCGACGCCACCGACCACGACATCGTGGAGGCGACTCCGATCGTGGGCGCGCCGCGGCCCGCGACCGCGGCAACGCCACCTCGGCCGACGTGTCGACCCCGGCCGCGCGCGCCTCCGCGCTCTCCGCGCCCCGGTCGCCCGCGCCCGAGGACCCGGCGGCCAACGCGGACGACGAGCCCGAGCGGCCCCGACACCGCCCGGTACGCACCGCCGCGATGCTGGTGGCGCTGCTGGTGATCCTCGGCGGTGGACTCTTCGGCGGTTGGAGCTACACCCAGCGGCAGTACTACGTGGGTGCCACCGAGGACGGGCAGGTCGCGGTGTTCCGCGGCATCCAGGGCCAGATCGCCGGGATGGACCTCTCCACCGTCCACTCGACCAGCCCCGCCGAGCTGGACGATCTCACCCTGGCCGCGCAGGAGCAGGTCAAGCAGGGCATCCCGGCCAAGAGCGAGCCGGACGCGGCCCGCCAGCTGGCCGAGCTGACCAGCGACAACCCGACCAACCCCAACCTCAAGCCGGTGTGCCCGACGCCGACGCCCACACCGACGGCGACGGCGGCGGCCGTGACGCCGACCCCGGCGCCGACCGTGGCCACCAGCGCGGTGGCCCCCACCCCGAGCGGTCGACCGGCAACCCCCGTCACGCCCGCGCCGCCGACCACGACACCCGACGCGCTGCCCTCCGAAACGGTTCCGCCGGTCCTCGACCCGGCGGGATGCCGGTCGCCGGAGTGAGCGCCGGCCCGACTCCGAGGACCGATCCGTGACCGCAGCGGCCACACCGGCAGCCTCGCCCGCGACGACGGGCGAGCAGCCCGGCGTACGCCTGGCCCGGTCCAGGCGTAACGCCGAGCTGTCGCTGCTGCTGCTGGCCATGGCCCTGGTGGCCGCGTACGGGGCGACCGTCGAGGCGAACATGCTCGACACGGTCACCTCCGACTTCTGGATGCCCGCCGCCGCGCTGGGCATCGTCTTCATCGGTCTGCACCTGGTGATCCGGTTCCTGGCGCCGTTCGCCGACCCGGCCCTGCTGCCGGCGGTCGCCCTGCTCAACGGCCTGGGCGTGGGCTTCCTGCGCCGGCTCGACCTGGCCGACGCGGCTCCGGCCGAGCGGGAGACCCTGGCGATCTTCGCCGGCATCGGTGGCCGGCAGCTGGCCTGGACGCTCGCCTCGGTGATCCTCGCCGCCGGGCTGCTCGCCCTGATGCGGGACCACCGTTCGCTCTCCCGGTACGCGTACACCCTGGGGCTGGCCGGCATCGTGCTGGTGATGATCCCGGCGGTGCTGCCCCGCCGGTTCTCCGAGATCAACGGCGCCAAGCTCTGGATCCGGGTCGGCGGCTTCTCCATCCAGCCGGGTGAGTTCGCCAAGCTGGCCCTGCTGGCCTTCTTCGCCTACTACCTGGTGCGCAAGCGCGAGGTGCTCTCGCTGGCCAGCCGCCGCTTCCTCGGCATCGACTTCCCGCGTGGGCGCGACCTCGGGCCGGTCGTGGTGGTCTGGCTGATCAGTCTCATGGTGCTGGTCTTCGAGAAGGACCTCGGCACCTCGCTGCTCTACTTCGGCATGTTCGTGGTGACGCTCTACATCGCGACCGAACGGGTGAGCTGGCTGCTCATCGGCCTGGTGCTCTTCTTCGGCGGGGCCTACCTCGCCTACGTCCTCGGCGAGAGCGTCGGCGGACCGTTCGCGAACTTCTACCTGCGGGCGCAGATCTGGCTGGATCCGTTCGCCGATCCGCTCAAGGACGGCTACCAACTGGTGCAGGGGCTGCTCGCCCTCGGCACCGGTGGGCTCTTCGGCGCCGGTCCGGGCGCCGGCCAGCCGGACCTGCTGCCCGAGGTGCAGAACGACTTCATCTTCGCCGGGATCGGTGAGGAGGTCGGCCTGTTCGGCCTCTCCGCCCTGCTCGTGGTCTACCTGTTGATCGTCGAGCGGGGGCTGCGGGCCGCGCTGGCGGTACGGGACTCGTTCGGCAAGCTGCTCGCCGGTGGCCTCGCCTTCACGCTCGGTCTCCAGGTCTTCGTGATCGTCGGCGGGATCAGCAAGCTCATCCCGCTCACCGGTCAGACCACCCCGTTCCTCTCCGCCGGCGGCTCGTCGCTGATGGCGAACTGGCTGCTCATCGCGGTCCTGCTCCGGGTCTCGGACGGCGCCCGCAAGCCGGTCGTCGGTGGCGGTCGGGCAGCGGCGCGACCGGCCGGTGGCCGGCCCGAGCAGTTGCACGGTGCCCTCACGGAGGTGATCAAGCCGTGAACGCACCCCTGCGCCGCGTCGGCGTCGTCCTGATGGTCCTGTTCGGCCTGCTCTTCGCGAACCTGAACTGGATCCAGGCCTACAAGGCCGACGAGTACCGCAACAGCGACTACAACGGCCGGGTCCAGGTGGCCGAGTACGAGCGTCGGCGCGGCAACATCGAGGCCGGCGGCACGGCCTTCGCCACCAGCAGGCCGACCGACGGCACCCTGAAGTACCTCCGCAGCTACCCGGAGGGCGAGAAGTACGCCCATGTGCTGGGCTACAAGCCGGTCAACCTCGGCGACACCGGCATCGAGCGCGTCGAGAACGACTTCCTCGCCGGCACCAGCGACCAGCTCATCGTCAACCGGGTCAAGGACATGTTCACCGGCGGCGAGAGCGGCGGCGGCAACGTGCTGCTCACCATCTCCAAGCAGGCCCAGAACACCGCGTTCACGCAGCTGCGGGACAACCAGGTGGGCGCGACCAAGGGCGCGGCGATCGCCATCGACCCGCGTACCGGTGCGGTCCAGGCGCTCGTCTCGATGCCCAGCTTCGACCCGAGCCCGCTGGCCAGCCACAACACCAACGAGGCGTCGGCGGCGTACAACAAGCTGGAGAAGGACCCGGACGGCCCGCTGAAGAACCGGGCGTTGTCGGAGACGCTGCCGCCGGGCTCGACCTTCAAGGTGGTGGTCGCCGCGGCGGCGCTGGAGAACGGGGTGGGCAAGAACACGCCGATCGCGGCCGGGTCCAGCTACACCCCGCCGACCTCCGGCTCGCCGATCCGCAACGCCGCGACGTCGATCTGCCCCGAGCCCCAGGTGACCCTGATCGAGGCGCTCACCGAGTCGTGCAACACCGGCTTCGCCCAGCTCGGCGTGAAGCTCGGCGCCGACAAGGTGAAGGAGAAGGCCCGGCAGTTCGGCTTCGAGCAGGACGACCTGACCGTCGGTCACCTCGGCGAGGACGGGCTGAGCGTGGCGGCCAGCCGGACGGGCACCATGCAGAACGCCGACGGCGGAGACGACCCCGCCGCGCTCGCCCAGTCCTCGATCGGGCAGCGCGACGTCCGGATGACCCCGCTGGAGGGGGCGATGATGGCCGGGTCGATCGCCAACAGCGGCAGCCAGATGCGGCCCTACCTCGTCCGGCAGCTGCTCGGCCCGGACCGCACCACCAGCTACTACACCGCGAAGCCGCGCGAGCTGCGCCAGCCGGTCAGCGGCCAGGTCGCCAGTGACCTGCGCGAGATGATGGTCAGCGTCGTCGACAACGGCACCGGCAAGAAGGCAAAGATCAACGGCTACACGGTCGGCGGCAAGACCGGCACCGCCCAGTCCGCGCCGGGCAGGCCCGACCACGGCTGGTTCATCGGCTTCGCCCTCGACAAGAACGGCACTCCGGTCTCCGCGGTCTGCGTGGAGCTCGAGGAGGCGGGCAGCGGCGGCAGCGCCGAGGCGGCCCGGATCGCCGGCCGGATCATGCAGGCGGCGATCGCCGACCCCGGGGGCCGCTGACATGCTCAGCCCCGGCGTCCAGCTCGGCAACCGCTACCGCCTCGACGAGCGGATCGCCAGCGGTGGCATGGGCGACGTCTGGCGCGGCACGGACCAGGTGCTGGGCCGTACGGTCGCGGTGAAGAGCCTGCTCCCGGCGCTGCTGGACGAGCCGGGCTTCGCCGAGCGGTTCAAGGGCGAGGCGCGGACGATGGCCACCATCAACCACCCCGGGGTCGTCGACATCTACGACTTCGGCAACGACCAGCAGGTCGCCTTCCTGGTGATGGAGTACGTCGAGGGAGATGCGCTCTCCTCGACGCTGAGCCGGGTCGGCCGGCTCACTCCGGCCCGGACGATGGCGCTGGTCGCGCAGGCCGCCGACGCGCTGCACGCCGCCCACGAGAAGGGCATCGTGCACCGGGACGTCAAGCCGGGCAACCTGCTGGTCCGGCCGAACGGCACGCTGGTGCTCACCGACTTCGGCATCGCCCGGTCCGACCTGGTCGGGCAGCTCACCGCCGCCGGCTCGGTGCTCGGCACCGCGTCGTACATCTCGCCGGAGCAGGCCACCGGCGCGGTCGCCACGGCCGCCTCCGACGTCTACGCCCTCGGTGTGGTCGCCTACCAGTGCCTGGCCGGTCGGCGACCCTTCGAGGGGGACAATCCGCTCGACATCGCGATGCGGCACGTCCGGGAGACGCCCCGGCCGCTGCCCGCCGACATCCCCCCGCAGGTCCGCGCGATCGTGGATCGGGCTCTGGCCAAGGACCCGGCCGCACGCTGGCCGAGCGCCGCCGCGCTCGCCGGGGGTGGCCCGCCAGGCGAAGCTCGCGCTGTCCCAGCAGGCCCGCACCGGCGG
>JAEVHO010000071.1 GCA_016802835.1 Micromonospora sp. ATA32
CGACGTGCCCCTCCTCGGGGCGCTGCCCGACGTCGAGGTGGCCGGCGCCGAGCCCCAGCGCCGTCGCCACCGTGTGCTGCTGGTCGGCGCGGCTGGCGCCGGTCAGGTGAAGGTGCATGCGGTTCGGCCCCACCTTCTCCGCGCGGCTCGGGACGAACCGGAGGCTGAGCTGGGTGTCCTCGCCGGGCAGAAGCAGACCAGTGGCGTCCTCGACGACCTCCCGGCCCAACACCTCGCGTCATCCTTTATCGATCTCAAGCCATCAGTTCTGCAACCCCAAGTCGGGCATTTCCCCATTTTCGGGAGGTTGGGTGTGATTAGCTGCAAGGAGGAGCGGCGGGTGTGGAAGGACCTGACATGCATGGGCGTGAACTACGCAGTCTGCTGCATCCATTCCTCCTGCTCCTGATCTTCGAGCGACCCGGTCACGGGTACGACCTGATCGAGCGACTTGAAGCGATGGGAATGCCCGACGTGGAGCCCGGTCAGGTCTACCGGGTGCTGCGCGGGTTGGAGCGCGGCCGTTCGGTGCTGTCAATGTGGGAAGCCGCCGAGGCGGGCCCGGCGCGCCGGCGCTACGAGCTGACGGCGAAGGGACGCGACGACCTCCGGTCGTGGATTGCTCGCCTGGCGCAACTGAACCACGTCATGAATGCCTACCTGCGGCGCTCCGCGGACGCCCTGGAGAGGGCGCCGCGGTCCTGCACGCCCACCTTGCCGAACAGGGCCTGCGAGACGAGCGTGATACGTATGCCGCTTCCCGAGGTTGAAGGAGGACGATGCAATCGTCCGTAGTCCCGGCGGTTCACCGCGCGTTCGCACGCCGGGTGGCCCCCGCGGAGGCGCTCGCTGGCGACGCGGCACAGGTCGCGCGGGCCTCTTACGAGATGTCCCAGCGCTTCCATCGTGGCGGCAAGCTGATCGTCTTCGGCATCGGTGGGCCGGCCACCGACGCCCAGCACATCGTGGTCGAGTTCGTTCACCCCGTCATCGTCGGCAAGCGGGCGCTGCCCGCGGTCTCGCTCACCAACGACGCCGCCACCCTCACCGGGATCGCCCGGGCGGAGGGCTTCGACGAGGTGTTCGCCGCGCAGATGCGCCTGCTCGCCGCCCCGCAGGACATCGCGATCGGGCTGTCCGTCGACGGCCGTTGTGTCAACGTCCGCCGAGGCTTGGAGACCGCCCGCCACCTCGGTCTCCTCACCGTGGCGCTGGTTGGGGGAGACGGCGGGGACATTGCGCGTGATGGCACCGCCGACCATCTCGTCGTCGCCCGTTCAGATGATCCGTGCATCGTCAAGGAGGTCCACGTGACGGTCTATCACCTCCTGTGGGAGCTGGTGCACGTCTTCTTCGAGCAGCCCGGTCTGCTGAACCGGAGGAGGTCCGGTGACTCCGGATGCGGTCTTCCCGCCGGCCGCACGGCCGAGCACAGCGATCGTGGCCGACTGCCACGGCGATGTCTGCATCACCTGTTCGGACGCCGCGGTGGCGGTTCGGATCCGGGAGCTGCTGGCCGGCAGCCTGGCCGTGGTCGACACGGACAGTGGGCCGGAGGAGGTCAGCGTCGCGCTGGTCGACGCGGCAGCCGGCGACGTGGTGCTCGTACACGCGAAGGAGGCCATCGCGGTCGTGGAGAAGGCTCGATGAGCGCCCGCGTCGGGGGCGCGCTGGGGGCGCTCTATCCGTTCCTCGACACCCAGGCGGCCGACGTCGGCGCAGTGCTCGCCGACGTTGCCCGATCCACGGCGGACAAGGCGAGGGAGATTGTCACCCTTCGTGATTCCCTGGTGGCCGAGCACGGGTGCCGGTTGGTCGAATGCGCCCGGGCACTCGCGACGGCGTTCCAGGCAGGCGGGAAGCTCTTCACGTTCGGCAACGGCGGCAGCAGCACCGACGCCCAGGATCTCGCGCAGTTGTTCCTGCACCCGCCGACGACCGTCCGACCGTTGCCGGCCATATCGCTGACCCACGATGTCGCGGTACTCACCGCGCTCTCCAACGACGTGGGGTTCGAGGTGGTGTTCGCCCGGCAGATAGCCGCATTCGGTCACGCCGGCGATGTCGCGGTGGGGCTCTCCACCAGCGGCGGGTCGGTCAACGTCCTGCGGGCCTTCGAGGAGGCCAGCCGGCGGGGCATGATCACCGTCGGGCTCGCCGGTTACGACGGCGGCCGGATGGCCGAGTCGGACGCCGTCGATCACCTGTTCGTGGTGCCGTCCTCGTCGGTGCACCGGGTGCAGGAGGCGCAGACGACCGTCTATCACGTGCTCTGGGAACTCACCCAGCAGGCACTGGCCGGCGAACTCTGACGGTCGGCATGGGCTGGCCTGGTCCGAGGCGGGTACGGGTCCGCGTCGAGGGCATCGTGCAGGGGGTTGGCTTCCGTCCGTTCGTGCACGCCCTGGCCAGCGAGTACGACCTGGCCGGGTTCGTCGGCAACGACACCGGAGGTGTCTTCGTCGAGGTCGAAGGGGACGGGGACCATCTGGCTTCGTTCGTGACGGACCTCAGCCGGCGTGCACCGACACTTGCACAGGTGGAGCGGGTCACCACCGAAGCGGTGCCCCGGACGGGACAGCCAGGCTTCGCCATCGTCACCAGCGTCACCGGCGCCGGTCGGGAAGCACTGATCTCCCCGGACACCGCCACCTGCCCGGACTGCCTCGCGGAGGTTTCCGATCCGACGGACCGCCGCCACGGCTACCCGTTCACGAACTGCACCAACTGCGGCCCGCGGTTCACGATCGTGACGGACGTGCCGTACGACCGGCGCGCCACCACGATGGTTCAGTTCCCACTCTGCGCCGGCTGCGCCGCCGAGTACGCAGACCCTGGAGACCGGCGCTTCCACGCCGAGCCGGTGTGCTGCCCGGCGTGCGGCCCGGCCCTCCGGCTCGTCGACGCGGATGGCGCCCCTGTCGTCGGCGATCCCGTGGACGCCGCCGCACGGTGGCTGCGGGACGGCCGGATCCTCGCGGTGAAGGGGCTGGGCGGCTACCACCTGGCCATCCGTGCCGACGATGAACGGGCCGTCTCGGCCCTGCGCGCCCGAAAGCGCCGCGAGGAGAAACCGTTCGCCGTGATGGCCGCCGACCTCCGGGCGGCGCGCACCCTGGTCCACCTGACGCCGGCAGCTGTGCGGGTGCTCACCGGTGCCCGCCGTCCCGTGGTGCTGCTGCCACGCCGCGCCGACGCTCCGGTCGCCGCGTCGGTGGCACCGGACAACCGCGACCTGGGCGTCATGCTGCCGTACACGCCGCTGCACCACCTGCTGATCGGCCGGCTCGGCATGCCCATCGTGCTGACCAGCGGCAACACCTCCGACGAACCCATCGCCCACAGGGATGACGACGCGCGGCAGCGGTTGGCGCGGATCGCCGACGGTTTCCTGGTCCACGACCGGCGGATCCATGTCCGCACCGACGACTCGGTGGTGCGCGTGTTCCGGGGCCGTGAACTGCCGGTGCGGCGGTCCCGCGGCTACGTGCCCGCCCCGGTTACCGTGCCGTGGCGGTTCGAGCGACCGGTGCTGGCGTGCGGCGCGGAGTTGAAGAACACCTTCTGCGTGGCGAAGGGACGGCGTGCGTTCGTCTCGCATCACATTGGCGACCTGGAGAACTACGAGACATTGTGTGCGTTCACCGATGGGATCGAGCACTTCAGCCGCCTCTTCGACGTCCGGCCGGAGATAGTCGCCCACGACCTGCATCCCGAGTACCTGTCGACGAAGTATGCGCTGCAGCGCGATGACGTCGAACTGGTCGGCGTCCAGCACCACCACGCCCACATCGCGTCCTGTCTGGCCGACAACGGCGAGCCCGGTCCGGTCATCGGCGTCGCCTTCGACGGTCTCGGATTCGGCCCGGACGGCACCCTCTGGGGAGGTGAGCTGCTCGTCGCGGACCTGACCGGGTTCGAGCGGGTCGGCCACCTGGGTGCGGTGCCGATGCCGGGCGGGGTCGCGGCGGTACGCGAGCCGTGGCGGATGGCGGTGGCGTACCTCGACGAGATCTACGGCGATGCGGTGCCCGACCTGGAGGTGGTGCGGCGGCATGGGCGGCGGTGGCCCGCGGTGGTGGCGTTGGCGCGGAGCGGGACCAATTCGCCGCGTACCTCGAGCGCCGGCCGGCTGTTCGACGCCGTCTCGGCGATCCTCGGCCTGCGGGACACCGTCACGTACGAGGGGCAGGCCGCAATCGCCCTCGAGCAGTGGGCTCATCCCGACGAGCGTGGCGGCTACCGGGTCGACGTGGCCGGTCCGATCCCGCTCGCCGACGTCGGACGCGGGCTGGTCCGGTGCGTGGTCGACGACCTACTCCGCGACGTGGATTCCCGCCGGATCGCCGCGCGTTTCCACCATGGCCTGGCGGACGCCGTGGTGGGGGCGGCGGAATCCGTCCGGGGAAGCACCGGTCTGGCCACCGTCGCGCTGTCCGGCGGCGTCTTCCAGAACGTGTTGCTGCTCGACCACGTGGTGTGCGGGCTGGAGAGGGAGGGACTCCGGGTGCTCGTGCACTCGCGGGTGCCGCCCAACGACGGCGGCATCTCCCTCGGCCAGGCCGTGGTGGCCGCGGCCCGCCACCGGGCCGACCCGTCCGGCTGAGCGGTCGCTGGCCGTGACGGGTCAGCAGATGCGCGGCAGCGGATCCCCGACCAGCATGTCGACGACGCGGGTGCCGCCGAACGCCGTCCTGAGCAGCACGATCCCGGGCGGGTCGGCGGCGACGCGGCCGATGACCGTCGCACCCGCGCCGAGCGGTGGCCGCGAAGCGCCGTCACGGCCGCGTCCGCCTGCGCGCCGTCCACCACGGCGACGAAACGTCCCTCGCAGGCCACGTAGAGCGGGTCGATGCCGAGCAGTTCGCAGGCGCCGGTCACGGCGGGACGCACCGGTACCGCGGCCTCGTCGACGACGACGGCGACCCGCGCCGCCTGCGCCACCTCGTTGAGGATGGTCGCCACCCCGCCTCGGGTGGCGTCGCGCAGCAGCCGCACATCGGGGGCGCGTCCAGCAGGGCCGCCACGAGGCCGTGCAGGGCCGCGGTATCCGAGACGAGGTCGGCTTCGATGTCCAGTTCGCCGCGGGCGAGCATGATGGTGATGCCGTGATCGCCGATCGGCCCGGAGACGATGACCGCGTCACCGGGGCGGATGTGCGAGGTGCCCAGGGCCACCGGCCGCTCGAGCACGCCGATGCCCGCCGTGTTGACGTAGCAGCCGTCGGCCTTGCCCCGCTGCACCACCTTCGTGTCGCCGGTGACCACCTGGACGCCGGCGCGCTCGGCCGCGACGGCCATGGAGGTGGCGATCCGTTGCAGGTCGGCGACGGGAAAGCCCTCCTCCAGGATGAACCCGGCCGCCAGGTACAACGGGCGGGCGCCGCTGACCGCGAGATCGTTGACCGTGCCGTTGACGGCGAGGTCGCCGATGTCCCCGCCGGGGAAGAACAGCGGCGACACCACGTACGAGTCGGTGGTGAAGGCCAGCCGGCCGCCGCCCGCGGACAGCACCGCAGCGTCGTCGAGCGCCTCCAGGGTCGGGTTGCGGAACGCCTCGACGAACAGCCCTTCGACCAGGGTGTGTGTCGCCTTCCCGCCGGCGCCGTGCGCGAGGGTGATCCGGCTCTCCCTGATCTTCGGCTTGCGCCGGCGCGCCCGTTCGATGCGCTCCAGCACCTGCTGCTCCGGCGACAGGAGGCCCGGCTCCCGGTCGGCGATCGGGCCGGCCTCGGCCACCGCGCGCTCGGCCCACTCCGCGGTACGTTCGGTCGTCATCGAATTCCTTCCGTGGATACGCCCGCCTTCAGGCGGGGGAGGAAACGGAACCTCTGCGTAGCAGGACAGGGAACGCCGATCCGCAGGCAAGGCGGATAGGCGTCTACCCATGCGCCGCCGCAAGGTTCACTAGGTAGCCGGCTAGTGTGTGGGCTTGGCGAGGACGGTGAAGCGGGCGTTCAAGTACCGCTTCTACCCGACTGACGCGCAAGCCGCTGAGCTTGCCCGCACGTTCGGCTGTGTCCGGAAGGTCTACAACCTGGCGTTGGCCGCGCGTACCGAGTCGTGGACGCTGCGGCAGGAACGGGTCACTTACCACGCCACCTCGGCAATGCTGACCGCATGGAAGAAGACCGAGGAACTGGCCTACCTCAACGAGGTTTCCTCCGTTCCGTTGCAGCAGGCGCTTCGGCACCTGCAGGCCGCCTTCACGAACTTTTTCGCCAAGCGTGCCCGCTACCCCACCTTCAAGAGCAGGAAGAAGTCTCGACGGTCGGCGGAGTACACCACCAGCGCGTCTCGGTGGCGCGACGGCCGGCTCACCCTGGCGAAGATGACCGAACCGTTGCACATCGTGTGGTCGCGTCCGCTGCCCGAGAGGGCAGCACCGTCCACGGTGACCGTGTCGCAGGACGCGGCCGGGCGTTGGTTCGTGTCCCTGCTCTGCGACGACGTGATCCCGGACGTCCCTGCGGTGAACCCTGCCGTCGGGATCGACGCCGGACTCGACAGCCTGCTCACTGTCTCCACCGGGGAGAAGGTCACCAACCCCCGGTATGAGCGTGCCGACCGAGCGCGGTTGGCACGTGCCCAGCGGGACCTGTCCCGTAAGGAGAAAGGCTCCCACAACCGGGCCAAGGCTCGGCTCAGGGTGGCCCGGGTGCACGCCCGTATCGCCGACCGGCGGCGGGACCATCTGCACAAGCTGTCCACTCGACTCGTTCGTGACAACCAAACGATCGTGATCGAGGATTTGACCGTGCGGAACATGGTCCGCAACCACACGTTGGCCCGCGCCATCTCCGACGCGGCCTGGCGACAGTTCCGGATCATGCTGGAATACAAAGCCGACTGGTACGGCCGTGAGCTGATCACGGTCGACCGCTGGTATCCGTCCAGCAAGCTGTGCTCGGCCTGCGGGGCGCTGGCCGAGACGATGCCGCTTGCCGTGCGGTCGTGGACATGCCGCCGGTGCGGCGCCGTCCACGACCGGGACGTCAACGCGGCCCGCAACATCCTGACCGCCGGGCTGGCGGTGTCTGCCTGTGGAGCTGGTGTAAGACCTCAACGGGAGTCCTCCCGGACGGGGCAGCCGGCGGTGAAGCAGGAAACCTCTGGGGCGACCCAGGGAATCCCCTCCCTTTGAAGAGGGGAGGATGTCAAACCCGCGTCGCATCCGTCAGCCGCTGTCGGGTGAACCGTCCAAAGTTGTAGTAGGCGGCGCACGCGCCCTCCGACGAGACCATGCACGTGCCGATGGGCGTCTCCGGCGTGCACGCGGTGCCGAAGACCTTGCACTCCCAGGGCTTGAGTACACCCTTGAGCACCTCGCCACACTGGCAGGCCTTCGGGTCCGCCACGCGCACCCCGGGGACGTCGAAGAGACGCTCGGCGTCGTACGCCGCGTACTCTTCCCGCATCCGCAGTGCGGAGTGCGAGATGAAGCCGAGGCCGCGCCACTCGAAGTACGGCCGCAGCTGCATGACCTGGCCGATCGCCTCTAGCGCCCGCAGGTTGCCGTCCCAGGGCACCACCCGGGTGTACTGGTTCTCCACCTCGCAGCGCCCCTCGGCGAGCTGTTTGAGCAGCATGAAGACCGACTGCAGGAGATCCAGCGGTTCGAACCCGGCACACACCAGCGGTTTGCCGTAGTCGCAGGTGATGAACTCGTACGGTCGGCAGCCGATGACGGTGGAGACGTGCCCGGGGCCGAGGAAGCCGTCGAGACGCAGGTCGGGTGAGTCGAGGATGGCCTTGATCGCCGGAAGGATGGTGACGTGGTTGCAGAAGACCGAGAAGTTGTCGATCCCCTCGGCGGCCGCCCGCAGCACGGTCACCGCGGTCGACGGTGAGGTGGTCTCGAACCCGATCGCCATGAAGACCACCCGGCGGTCCGGGTTGTTTCGGGCGATCTTCAGCGCGTCCAACGGCGAGTACACCATCCGGATGTCCGCGCCGGCCGCCTTGGCGTCGAGGAACGAGCCGGTGCCGCCGGGCACCCGCATCATGTCGCCGAACGCCGTCATGATGACGTCCGGCTCGTGGGCCAGGGCGATGGCGTCGTCGATCCGGCCCATCGGGATCACGCAGACGGGGCATCCCGGCCCGTGCACGAGTGAGACCTGCTCCGGCAGGTAGTCCTCGAGCCCGTGCTTGTAGATGGTGTGCGTGTGACCGCCGCAGACCTCCATGAACTTGTACTGCCGTCCCGGTTCGCACAACGCGGCGATCTGGGTGGCCAACGCCTGGGCCTTGTCCGCGTCGCGGTACTCGTCGACGAAACGCATGGAACCACCGCTCCTAGGTGATGTCGGATTCGGCGAGCGCCTGCAGCTCGTCGGTGTACGCCTGCCCGAGGCCGGCCAGCATCGCCAACGTGGCGGCCGCCTCGGTCTCGTCGATCTTCGACATGGCGAACCCGACATGGACGAGCACCCAGTCTCCGATGCCTACCTGGTCCTGACCGAGCAGGCCGATGCTGATCGCCCGCCGGACGCCGACGACGTCCACGATGGCGAGGTCGTCGCGGCCGGCCTTGATTTCGACGATCTCGCCCGGGATTCCTAGGCACATCGGCTCGTTCGTCCTTCCCCGGTCACATTTTTTCGATCTTGATGTAGCGCCGCAGCGCGGGAAGTTCCTTCCAGAACATCCCCGCCACGGCGACGCCCGCCACCAGCGCCAACAGCTTTCGCACAGCTCACCTCCTTCGGACCGCGCCGGCTCAGCCCGGCGGCAGGTTCGGCATGATCGGCAGGACCGGGCCGTGCTTCTTGGGTCGGATGCCGGTCGAGCGGCGGGCATCCACCGTCCCGTCATCGTGATGGCCCGACTGCTTCCTTCTCCGCGAGTTGCCCTCCTCGACGCCCTTGGTGTGCGCCGGCGCGTCGAGTTCGACATCGGGATCGCCCACTCGGATCTCGCCCATTACCGTCCCCTCCATCAGTCGTTGCCGGACGGCCGACCATGCCGTCGGCCGAGATCGTCGAAGAACTGGGGGATCGCCCGCCACACCGCGCTTCCCCCCGACATGCCCGTCCAGTTCCGGCGAATGAGCGCGACCAGTCGGAAGCAGTCGTCGACCGGTACCACCCACTGTTGGCCGCCGCCGCCGTGCAGCGTGCCCGTCCACACCAGTAACGCCTCGACCCGTGGCTTCAGCTCGGTCAGCGCGGGTGACCGCGCCTCGACGGCCCGCCAGGCGCCGGCATCGATCTCCGATTCGGTCGTGCCGAGGGGACTCGGATAGTGCCCGAGCACTCGGCCGTCCCGCTGCTTCACGAAGAAGACCAGGCCGACCGGCACGCCGAGCTCGTCGGCGGACAGGCCCGTCAACCGTCTGCCCTGGGTGGGGACGAGCTGGTAGCGGCCACCGCCGGCCGCCTCACGATCGAACAGCAAAGAGCACGGCGTGCAGGCGCACACCAGCTCTCCGTCCTGCTCGTCCCACACATGCCGATGCTCGGGGCCGACCGGCCCGGCGCACATGCCGCAGCGCTCGACCGAGGCCGTGCGCTGCCTCGCGCGGCGGATCGCCCGTTGCAGCGCGCCCGCTGTCATGCCGTGCCACCCAACGCCAGCCCCGCAGGTCGCTCTGCCTCGCCCATCGCTACCTCATCGGTCCGGTCCGGCCGCTGCCACAAGGTGGCGACCGGGATCAGCGCCGGGGCCGGCGCGGGCGCCACCACGTCGACGGCGGACAGCTCCGGCGCGAACGTCAACACCTGCTCCCGCACCAGGTCACGCAGGGCTGCGCCGCCACCGCCGCACGAACTTGCGGACAGGCTGATCGTCGCCACCTCGTCCCGGACACCGACCAGCGCGATCTCCGCGCCCTGCGCGCGCAACTGCGTCCGGAGATCGTCCACCGCGCGGACCACGCGTTGGTCCAGCGGATCCGGGTGGATGCGGTGCAACAGCAGCAGGTGCCGCAGCAGCTCGTCGCCAGCGAGCCGGTCGAGCGCGCGAGGATTGTCGGCGACGAGGTCGATGACCCGGGCGAGCGCCTCGCCGTACACCTCGGTCAGGATCTCGACGGCTTCCAGCGCCAGCTCGGCGGTGCGGCCGGGGGTCTGCTCCAGCTGGCCGAGCATGGCGTCCAGGCGGGCCAGCCGCGGTTCGACGGCCAGATCCTCGAGCCGCTCGATGTCCGGTTGCTCAGCCATGGGACGCGCCGAACATCGGCGAGTGGATCTTTTTGAGGGTACGACCGCCGCCGACGTACATGTGCACCCCGCATGGCAGGCAGGGGTCGAAACTGCGGACCGCCCGCATGATGTCCACACCCTTGAAATTGTCCGGGCCGTTCTCCTCGAAGATCGGCATGTTCTGGATCGAGTCCTCGTACGGCCCGGGGGTGCCGTAGCTGTCGCGGGGACTGCCGTTCCACGGCGTCGGCGGATACGGATGGTAGTTGGCGATCTTGCGGTCCCTGATCACGAGATGGTGCGACAGGGCGCCCCGTACCGCCTCGTGGAAGCCGCACCCGATGGCCTCGTCCGGCACCTCGAACTCGGTGAAGACCCGCATGTCGCCGCCGCGCATCCGCTCCATCGCCCGCTCCAGGAAGTACAGCGACATGGCCGCCGCGTACGCGATGAAGTAGGCCCGCGAGCGGTCCCGCTCCAGGGCGTTCGACCACTTCGGGATCTTCCACTCCAGCGTCATCTCGGGCAGGGACTGGCTCTTCGGGAGCGAGATCAGCACGCTCTGCCCGGTCGACTTGACGTACGGGGTGTCGACCATCTTGGCCAGCGCGGTGGTGTACAGCCGGGCGAAGCAGCCGCCGCCGGTGTCCAGCGCGAGATGGTCCCCGGTGTTCTTGTCGAACCAGCGCGGGCTCATCACCCAGCTGTACTTGTCGTTGAAGTCGCGCTTGCCGGGATCCGGGAGGGTGGTCTGGTTCCAGGGGTGGCGGATGTCGACCGGATTGCCGAGCGGGTCGTACTTGACGAACGGCTCCTCCTGGCCGGCCCAGTCCTTGTAGTACGAGCTGCCGAGCAGGATCCGGATGCCGAGGTTGATGTCGACCAGGTCCGTGGTGAGCAGCTTGCCATCGACGATGATGCCGGGGGTGACGTGCATGGCCCGCCCCCAGTTCGTCATGGTCTCGTACCGGTAGTCGACGACGTCGGGATTCTGGAACGCGCCCCAACAGCCGAGCAGGACCCGCCGGCGGCCGACCTCCTCGTAGCCGGGCAGCGCCTCGTACCAGAAGTCGAAGATGTCGTCGTTCAGGGCGACGGCCTTCTTGACGAAGTCCAGGATGCTGATCAGCCGGCTCAGGTAGTCGGTGAACAGCGTCGGCTGGGGCATGGTGCCGACGCCACCGGGATAGACCGTCGACGGGTGGACGTGCCGGCCCTCCATGAGGCAGAACATCTCCCGGGTCGTCCGGCTGACCTTCAGCGCCTCCTTGTAGACCTCGCCCTCGAACGGGTTGTAGGCCCGCATGATGTCGGCGATCGTCCGGTAACCGTGGATGTCCCGGCCGGGCGCGGCGGTCTTCTCCGCCCGGGCGAGCACACTCGGGTTGGTCTGCTTGACCATCGCCTCGCAGAAGTCGACGAAGACGAGGTTGTCCTGGAAGAGGGTGTGATCGAACATGTACTCGGCGGCCTCGCCGAGGTTGATGATCCACTCGGCCAGCGGCGGGGTCTTGATGCCGTACGCCATGTTCTGCGCGTACACGGAGCAGGTCGTGTGGTTGTCGCCGCAGATGCCGCAGATCCGGCTGGTGATGAAGCCGGCGTCGCGCGGGTCCTTGCCCTTCATGAACACCGAGTAGCCGCGGAACAGCGACGACGTGGTGTGGCATTCGGCGACCACCCGGTTCGTGAAGTCGATTTTGGTGTAGACGCCGAGGTTGCCGATGATCCGGGTGATCGGATCCCACGCCATCTCCACCAGTTCGCCGGGTTTCGTGCCAACGGCCGGCTTCGGTTTCGTCGCGGTCACGGTCGGTTCCTCTCCTCTGCTGCCTGACGACGGGGATCCGCCGGACCGTAGGGACGCCAGCGGGGGTTGTAGCCGCTGGTGAGCTCCGGACCGTTGTGGTGCCACTTCGGTTCCTTGTTGGCGGTGACGTTGGTGATGCTGCGCAGGCGGCGGATCAGGGCGCCGTACGGCTTGATCATCAGCGTGGACAGGCTGCCACCGGGAGGCATGTCCATGAACGGCATGAACTTGTCGGGGAAGCCCGGCATGGTGCAGCCGATGCAGATGCCGCCGACGTTGGGGCAGCCACCCACACCGCCCATCCAGCCGCGCTTCGGGACGTTGCAGTTGATGACCGGCCCCCAGCAGCCGATCTTCACCTGGCACTTGGGCGAGTTGTAGTCCTTGGCGAAGTCGGCCTGCTCGTAGTAGGCGGCCCGGTCGCAGCCCTCGTGCACGGTCTTGCCGAACAGCCACTGCGGCCGCAGCATGTGGTCCAGCGGCGGGGGCGGGGCCGAGCCAGCGGCGTGGTAGAGCACCCAGGTCAGGGTCTCCATGAAGTTCTCCGGCTGGATCGGGCAGCCGGGCACGTTGACGATCGGCAAGCCGCCCTGGGACCGGAAGTCCCACCCGAGATAGTCGGCCAGGCCCATGCAGCCGGTCGGGTTGCCCGCCATGGCGTGAATACCGCCGTACGTCGCGCACGTGCCGGCGGCGACGACCGCCCACGCCTTCGGCGCCAACTGGTCGATCCACCAGTTCACGGTCAGCGGCTCACCGGTGGTCTCGTCGTTGCCGAACGACGTCCAGTACCCGTCGCCGTTGATGTTCTCGTTCGGAATCGATCCTTCGATGACGAGGATGAACGGCTCGGTCGTCTCCCCACGGGCCGCTTTCCGGTACGGCGCCAGGAACTCCTCCCCGCCGGCCGTCGGCGACAGCACCTTGTTGTGCAGGTTGACCTTTGGCAGACCGGGAATGAGCCCGAGGACGATGTCCTCGATCGCCGGCTGACCGGAGGCCGTCATCGACACGGTATCTCCGTCACAGCTCATGCCCTCGGAGATCCAGAGAATGGTGACCTCGTCGAACCCGTTTTCCTGCGGGATCACCGCGCCGGTGTCGCGCATACCCTGCGTCATGTGCGTGGCCTCCCTTGCATGCGGTCGCGAAGCCGGTCGTAGATGGCTGCCACCGGTGCCGCGAGGGCCAGTGCCGGAGGCTTGTCCGGTGCGTGCGGGTGCGGACGCGTGGGAGCGCGCCGCTTGCCCTGGTCGATCTCCTGTCCCAGCTCGCGTAACGCCTGTTCGTCCGCCTGCCGGCACAGCAGCGGCATGAGCTGGTTCTCGTCGTCATGCACGTGGCGGGCGACGGCGGACGCAGCCGTTCCATCAGCTGGTCCTGCGCCGGATCGCTGCACCCGCACCGGTCCAGTTGAAGCAGCAGCTCTTTGATGGGCGCGTGCTGGGCGAGATGTCCGTCGACCTGCCCGTCGTCCAACACCTTGGCGGCGAAGGGGTAGAAGATCACCTCCTCGAGCGCGGCGTGCTTCGACAGCTCTCGGATGAGGACGTCGACTACACCGCGTTGCTGTGCGTCGGAGGCCGCCGCTCGGTAGTCCCGGAACAACTGCTCCACCACGCGGTGGTCATGCTGCAGCAATTCGACGGCGTCCATCAGGCCGGCTCCCGTACGCCGGAGTTCACGGTGATGGACTCCAGGACGACGTCGTCGCTGCCGGTGACATCAATGTTCACGCCGCCGCATCCTGGACAGGCGACCATTGCGAGGTGGTCGTCGACCGGCCCGCTGCGACCGCAGTCATGGCAGGTCACGGTCATCGGCTCCAGGACCAGGTCGACGGCGCGTCCGCGGCGATGGTGCCGGCTGCGGCCAACTGGATGCCCTGCGCGACGACCTCGGGATCGACCGGGTGGCCCCCGATCCGCACCCGTAGCCCGGTGACCCGGCGGCCTGCGGCTCTGCGCACCGCGGCCGCCACGATCGCCTCGGACAGCCCCGTCTCATGCATGGGTGGTCACTTCCCTCTCGGCTGACGTCTGCTCGCGTGTTTCCCGTTGCACTGCCGCAGCGCCAAGCCGTGCAACTTCCTCCTCCACAACCCCGACCACTATCCGAGCCGCCTCGTCGAGAGCCTCGGCGACCGGCGTCGACAGCCCCATGCGCTCGTCCATGAGGGCCGGCTGGCATCCCACGACCAGGACGCGGTCGACGGTGCCCCCCCAGACTGCGCAGCAACCCGGAGCACGGACTCCCGGATCCATTCCGTGCCCGTCGGCCGCGGGTGCAGCCAGCGCGTCCGCCGGCCCCAACGTCCAGCCAGGGTCGTCGAGGTCCACCTGGAGGACGGCCAAAGTGCCCGGCGCCTCGTTCAGTGGCAACGCGTCCACCATGACCAACACGTCGTGGTGGCCGTCCAACAGATCGTAGGCCAGATGCATTCCCCGGATGCCGTAATCGGACACATCCACCATCTCGGGCAGGACAGCGTCTCGGAGGCGCCGGACGACCTCGACGCCGAAGGCGTCGTCGCCGAGGAAGATGTTGCCGATGCCGGCGACCAGGATCCGGCCGCTGCCGTTGCTTCTCACGGCGCCTCCACCTCTCCGGCCAACGGCTCGACCTCTTCCGGACGGAAGTGGCGTAGCCGCCCGTACCACTGGTGCAGGTCGGCGCCCGGGTCGTCGTCCACCGTCACGACCAGGAACCGTGACCCGTCGACGTCGAGCAGCACCTGCTCCACCCGGGCGGTGCGGCCCTCCAGAAACATGTCGTGCGCGTCGGTGCCGCGCTTTCGGGGGCGTAACCGGACCCGGCTGCCTCGGGACAGCAGGGCGCCACCGACCAGGACCGTGTCGCTCTCCGGCGCGATTCCCGCATCGGCACCGGGCTCCCACCAGTGTCGTGAGGTGGCGGTGGTGCCGCCCTCTCGCTGCACGGGCTCCAAGGTCCGAACCGCTCCGTGCAACCGCGCGAAAACCTCGGGCGGCATGGCATTGACGCGGTCGAGGATCGCGGCGGCCCGGGGATCGGTGGCACGGACCTCGTGCTTCTCCGCGTCGGTGAGCGTGAGCGTGCGCAGCGAAAGGATCTCGTCGATCTCGGTCGCGTCATGCAGATCGCCTGGGCTCTCTGGTGCGATCTGCGGATGGTCGTAGAGGATGATCGGTGACGAGAGCAGGACGTCAGCGGTGCCGACCTCGCCGGCCAGCACGGGGAAGGTGTGCACATTGCGGCATTCCTTCGCCGGGTGCGCAGCCCACTCGGGCGGGTCGAGCAGTGACAGGAATCGGCCCTGACTGACGGAGGCCAGTGTGTGAGCCGCCAGCAGGCAACACCGCAACGCCTCGTCGCGTGGGCTCGCAGCAGGAGTCGTCCGGTCCGTGTTCTCGACGTGTATCCGGAGCCGCAGCAACCGGAAGGGCGCCTGACACGGCATGGCGGAGATGGTGACCGATGCGGACAACGGCCATCGCCGACGCACCACCCGCCCTACCGGTTCGCCCCGATCGTCGAGCAACTGGTCGATGTCCTCGCCGCCTGGAACCCGGATGTCGAGGCGACGGCCGCAGCGCAGGTCGGCGACCGGCGCTTCGACGTCGAATTCCCGCGGTACCGCCTCGTCGAAGCTGAGTTCCGTGCGGCTCCCGGCATCTTTCCTGTCCACGGGCCGGTAAACGCCGTCGGCCGTCCTTTCCTCGACCACCCTTCGTTGCAGATGCAGGAATCGAACCCTGATCCGGACGACCGCGGTGTCCGGGACCTCCATCAGGCATTCGGTCTGCTGCCACGGCGACTCGGCCGAGCCTGCCACCGTGCTGTCGGCCAGGCCGTGCGCATCCGCCCAGGCGGGGGGCACGAGGACACCGAACTGCCAACGGACGCGGTTCTTCCCCGATGACCGCCGATAGGGGTAGAGCAGGTAGCCCTCGTACAGGATCGCCTCCGCGACCGCCTCGGCGCTGTCAATGCCACCGCCGCGCGGATGCGTCTGCATGGTGCTCCCTCTGTGGGTACCCGGAACCAGCTCCGGTGAGCTGTCACCCTGGTCTAGTCCATCCAGCCGGGTCGTCGTAAGTGCTCGTCGTCCCTGTGTGACGACTGCACTCACCGGATCGGGTGAACATGGTCGGAACGTGGGGATGCTGGTTCGGTTGACGGAGAACAGGCCGAAGGCGTGACCCGGCCACGGGACCGAGGTGGGAGCAACGGGCGCCGTGTGCTACAGCCAACTCGAGCCCGACCTACCCATCGGTTCTGGAACTGACTCCGTACCGATTTCTGGGCCTCATCCCATACCCCGACAGCAAGGTCGATCCTGGTCCTCGCACCGCCGGGGGTAAGCCTCGGATCGGCTGGGCGGAGCCCGGAATGTTCGCCCACCGATCGCCCGATCGCGTCAACGCGGCCTGCCCCGCCGGCGGCGTATTAGCCACAGCACCAACAGCAGGACCACGGCGATGACCACCAGGCAGCAGAGCAGGCCCGCGCCGCCCCGCGGCCTGCGCCGGACCGCCTCCACCACCCGCTCGCCGGTCCCCGTGGACGCCCGCGCCGCGACCGGCACGAACACCGAGAGCACGACCGCACCAAGGACCGCGACGAGACGGCGCAACCATTTGTTCCAGGCAGGCATGCCCTTATCCTCCCCGATAGGGACAACCGGGACATGCCGGATGGGTGAGACGGGAAGTCGCCAAGGCGGCGCCGAGGTCGGGAGCCTCCGGGCCTTTCTCGACGCGTAGCGGGGACAGGACCTGAAACCTGCGACCTCTGAGCGATGAGCCCAGCGAGCTACCGTTCCTAAAGACTGAGCGGGAGTGAGTTCTGTTGCCAGAACCCGTGCTCGGCCGAGCGCCCCGAACGGTGTTGGGCGTTCTGGTCTCCCGCGTTCTCACCGCATCCGGCGCCGACGGATCGTGTCCGTGGTCCGGGAATGCGGGGGCGGGTTTCCTCGCGCCCTGTGGTGCCTGGTCCGGCCTGGGCGGTCCGATGCCCCGCACGATCACTCTGGTCGTGTGGGGGCGGTGCCGTCCGTCGCCGGATCGGGTGTCCCAGGGCACGCTGTCCGATCGCCACCGCTGCCGCGTGATGGCGGGTGGTCTTGCGATTCTTGCTTGTGGAGGGCTTCTGCCAGTGCTGCGCGCCCCACTTGCTCGTGTAGGCCGGGTCCACGGCGACGATGGTGATGCCGAGTTCGGTCGCCATACTGACGAGCCGGGCCCGTAGCCTGCTCACGGGCATG
>JAEVHO010000072.1 GCA_016802835.1 Micromonospora sp. ATA32
GACCCCGCCGCCGGCAGGGCGACCGGCGGACCGGTGGGCGGGCCGGCCTGGGCCGGCGTGGTGGGACCAGCGGGGGCGGGTGCGGTGCTGCGCAGCGCGGACTGGAATGTCTCCTCGGTCACGTCGATCACGGTGACCCCGCCGCCGGCAGGGCGACCGGCGGACCGGTGGGCGGGCCGGCCTGGGCCGGCGTGGTGGGACCAGCGGGGGCGGGTGCGGTGCTGCGCAGCGCGCTGAGGTCGACCGCGCCGCGGGTGAAGATCGACGAGGTGATCCGTGGGTCGCTCATGGTTACCTAGTCTCGCACGGACGCCGCCCAACTCAGATCAACCGCGACGGCGACAGTTGCATCTCTCACGCCTGCTCACCCCCACTGCGGCAGCCTCCCCCACCGCACCCCCACGCGGGGGGCAGGGAGGGGGTGGGTCAGAAGCGGGCGGGCTCGCGGTAGACGCCCCACTCGGCGCGCAGCGCGTCGCAGATCTCGCCGAGGGTGGCCTCGGCGCGGACCGCGTCGAGCATCGCCGGGATCATGTTCTCCTCGGTGCGGCTGACCGCGACCATCCGCTCGACGGCGGCCTTGACCGCGGTCTCATCGCGTGCGGACTTGCGTTCGGCCAGCATCCGGCGCTGCTCCAACTCCACCTCGTGCGAGATGCGCAGGATCTCCAGCTGCTTGGCGACGGTGCCGGTATGGCAGTTGACGCCGACGATCTTCTTGTCGCCCTTCTCCAGCGCCTGCTGGTAGACGAAGGCCGACTCGGCGATGTGGCCGGTGAACCAGCCGTCCTCGATGCCGCGCAGGATGCCGGAGGTCATCGGGCCGATCTGGTGCGGGCCCTCGCCGCCGAGCTGGCGGATCCGGGCGAAGATCTCCTCCGCCTCGGCCTCGATCTTGTCCGTGAGCGCCTCGACGTACCAGGAGCCGCCGAGCGGGTCGGCGACGTTGACCACGCCGGTCTCCTCCATCAGCACCTGCTGCGTACGCAGGGCGATCTCGGCGGACTCGTCGGTGGGCAGGGCGAGGGTCTCGTCCAGCGCATTGGTGTGCAGCGAGTTGGTGCCGCCGAGCACCGCCGCGAGCGCCTCGACAGCCGTCCGGACCACGTTGTTGACCGGCTGCTGCGCGGTCAGCGACACCCCGGCGGTCTGGGTGTGGAACCGCAGCCAGAGGGCCCGTTCGCCGGTGGCGCCGTAGACGTCGCGCAGCCAGCGGGCCCAGATCCGGCGGGCGGCCCGGAACTTGGCGATCTCCTCGAAGAAGTCCACGTGCGAGTCGAAGAAGAAGCTCAGCCCGGGGGCGAAGACGTTGACGTCCAGCCCGCGGCTCAACCCGAGCTCCACGTAGCCGAACCCGTCGGCCAGGGTGTACGCCAACTCCTGCGCGGCCGTCGAGCCGGCCTCGCGGATGTGATAGCCGGAGACCGACAGCGGCTTGTAGCGCGGGATCTCCCCGGCGCAGTACTCCATCAGGTCGCCGATGAGGCGCAGGTGCGGCTCGGGGTCGAAGAGCCACTCCTTCTGCGCGATGTACTCCTTGAAGATGTCGGTCTGCAGCGTGCCGTCCAGCCTGGACAGGTCGGCGCCCTGCCGCTCGGCGGCGACCAGGTACATGCAGAAGACCGGCACGGCCGGGCCGGAGATCGTCATGGAGGTGGTGACGCCGGCCAGGTCGATGCCGTCGAAGAGGGCCTCCATGTCGGTGGCGCTGTCGATGGCGACGCCGCAGTGGCCGACCTCGCCGAGCGCCTGCGGGTCGTCGGAGTCGCGACCCATCAGCGTCGGCATGTCGAACGCCACCGAGAGCCCGCCGCCGCCGGCGCCCAGGATCATCTTGTAGCGCTCGTTGGTCTGCCGGGCGTTGCCGAACCCGGCGAACTGCCGGATGGTCCAGGTCCGTCCGCGGTACCCGGTCGGATACAACCCCCGGGTGTACGGATACTCGCCCGGCCAGCCGATCCGCTCGAAGCCCGGGTGGTCGACGCCCTCCGGTGGCCCGTAGACCGGGTCGACGGTCATCCCGGACAGCGTGGTGAAGTCGGCGTCCCGCTTCCGTGCGGCGTCGTAGCGGGCCTGCCAGCGTGCCCGTCCGGCAGCGATCTCCTCGGCGTTCATCCGCGGGCTCCTCCTCGAGTCCTCGACTGGAGTCCGAGTGTAGAACCTGCGCCTGAACGATCGCTAAGGAAAGTCGTACCGGCCGGTAACCTGACCGGCCGGAACGCGTCAGGCGGTGGTCGCCGCCGGCCCGCCGAGCGCCACGTCGTCGACCCGGATGTTGATTTCGTCGACCCGCAGACCATACGCCTCGACCGCCTCGGTCACCGTGACCCGCACCGCGTCGGTCACCTGCGGCACCGGCTGACCGGCCCCGATCACCAGCACCAGATTGACCACGGCCGCGCCGTTGGTCACGTGGGCGGAGCAGCCCCGCCGGGCGTCGCCGACCTGGTCCAGGCCGACCCTGTCGAGAACGGAGTTGAAGAACCGGGCGACGTCGCCGCCCAGCTCGGCCACCCCGGGCACGGACCTGGCGGCGGCCACCGCGATCTTCTCCACCACCTCGTCGGAGACGAGCGTCGTCCCGCCCGGCGTCATCGACAGCTCCCGCGTCGCCTCGTCGCCCATGCTCTCCCCAACACCGTCGCACCGCCCCACGGTCCCGTGGAGCGGTGCGAGCGTACTAGTTGGCGACGGTCCGCAGTGGACGGGTCAGGAGCCCAGCTGGGCGAGCAGTTCCCCGGCCGCCGCGTACGGGTCGATCGCGCCCTCGGCCACCTTGGCGGCGAGCGTCGGCAGCTCCGTACCGTCGCGCAGCGAGCCGATCTTGTCGCGGAGCACGCCGAGCGCGATCGCCTCGACCTCGGCGGCGGCCCGCGCCTCCCGGCGGCGGCGCAGCTCACCGTGCTCGACCAGCCAGCCGCGGTGCTTGTCGATCGCGGCGGCGATGTCGTCGATTCCCTCGCCCCGCACGGCGACCGAGCGCACCACCTGCGGTCGCCACTCGCCCGGCCCGCGCTCGCCCAGGGCGATCATGCCCTGGATGTCCCGGACCGTGGCGTCGGCGCCGTCCCGGTCGGCCTTGTTGACCACGAAGACGTCGGCGATCTCCAGGATGCCGGCCTTGACCGCCTGGATCGCGTCACCCATGCCCGGGGCGAGCAGCACCAGGGTGGTGTCGGCCAGCGAGGCAACCTCCACCTCGGCCTGCCCGACCCCGACGGTCTCCACCAGCACCACGTCGCAGCCGGCGCCCTCCAGCACCCGGACCGCCTGCGGGGTCGCCGCGGCGAGGCCGCCGAGGTGGCCCCGGCTGGACATCGACCGGATGTAGACGCCCGGGTCGGTGGCGTGGTCCTGCATCCGGACCCGGTCACCGAGGATCGCCCCGCCGGTGAACGGGCTGGACGGGTCGACCGCCAGCACGCCGACCCGGTGGCCCCGGGCGCGCAGCGCGCGGACCAGCTCGTTGGTGGTGGTCGACTTGCCCACCCCGGGCGAGCCGGTGAGCCCGACGACCTGGGCGTTCCCGGCGTACGGCGCGAGCGCGGCGGCCACCTGGGGCAGCACCTCGTCACCGGACTCGACCAGGGTGATCAGCCGGGCCACCGCGCGGGGGTCACCCGCGCGGGCCCGCTCGACCAGCGCCGGTACGTCCCGGCTGCGCCGCACCGACGGGGTGGGCGCGGCCGAACGTGGTCGACGGCGTCGCTCACTTGCTCGTCTCACCGCCGGCCGGTACGTGGATGATCAGTGCATCACCCTGACCACCGCCGCCGCAGAGCGCCGCCGCGCCGGTGCCGCCACCGCGCCGCTTCAGCTCCAGCGCGAGGGTGAGCACCAGCCTGGCACCGGACATGCCGATCGGGTGGCCCAGCGCGATCGCGCCGCCGTTGACGTTGACCTTGTCGGTGCCGATACCGAGGTCCCGGGCGGACTGGATGCCCACCTGGGCGAACGCCTCGTTGATCTCGATCAGGTCCAGGTCCTCGACGCTCAGGCCGCCCTTCTTCAGGGCGTGGTTGATGGCGTTGGACGGCTGCGAGTGCAGGGAGTTGTCCGGGCCCGCGACGTTGCCGTGCGCGCCGATCTCGGCCAGCCAGGTCAGCCCGAGCTCCTTGGCCTTCGCCTTGCTCATCACGACCACGGCGGCGGCACCGTCTGAGATCGGCGAGGAGCTGCCGGCGGTGATCGTCCCGTCCTTGGTGAACGCCGGGCGGAGCCGGCCCAGCGACTCGGCCGTGGTGTCCGGGCGGATGCCCTCGTCCTCGCTGATCACCACCGGGTCGCCCTTGCGCTGCGGAATGATCACCGGGGCGATCTCGTCCGCGAAGTGGCCGTTCTTCTGCGCGGCGGCGGCGCGCTGGTGGCTGGCCGCGGCGAACGCGTCCTGCTCCTCACGGGTGATGCCGTGCTTCGTGCCGTGCCGCTCGGTGGACTCGCCCATCGAGCAGCAGTCCCAGGCGTCACTCAGCCCGTCCAGGGCCATGTGGTCCTTGACCACCACGTCGCCGTACTTGTAGCCGCTGCGCTGGCCCAGCAGCAGGTGCGGGGCGTTGGTCATCGACTCCATGCCGCCGGCCACCACGATGTCGAACTCGCCGGCCCGAATCAGCTGGTCGGCCAGCGCGATCGCGTCCAGGCCGGAGAGGCAGACCTTGTTGATGGTCAGCGCCGGCACGGACATCGGGATGCCCGCCTCGACCGCCGCCTGGCGGGCCGGGATCTGCCCGGCGCCGGCCTGCAGCACCTGGCCCATGATCACGTACTGCACCTGCTCGGGGGTCACGCCGGCGCGCTCCAGCGCGGCCTTGATCGCGACGCCACCGAGCTTGGTCGCGGGAAGATCCTTGAGGTTGCCGAGCAGGCGCCCCATGGGGGTCCGCGCGCCGCTGACGATCACCGAAGCCATTGCCTGCCTCCGAGGGGGTGCCAACCTGTACGCCTTAACGATTGTTCGGTCAGACTAGCGCCATGGCTGAGAACTCCCCCGTCGAGACCGCTGCGGACTACGTCACAGACATCGGTCTGCGCCGGATCGACCACGTCGGCGTCGCCGTCCCGGACCTGGACGCCGCGATCGACTTCTACCAGCGGACCTTCGGGATGCGCTGCGTGCACGTCGAGACCAACACCGAGCAGGGCGTCCGCGAGGCGATGCTGGCCGTCGGACCGACCGCCGAGGGCGGCTGCGTGCAACTGCTCGCCCCGCTGTCCCCGGAATCCACCATCGCCAAGTTCCTGGATCGCAACGGCCCGGGCGTGCAGCAGGTGGCGTACACCGTCGCGGACATCGATGTCGCCTGCGCCGCGCTGCGCGAGCGGGGGATGCGGCTGCTCTACGAGACCCCCCGCCGGGGCACCGCCGACTCGCGGATCAACTTCGTCCACCCGAAGGACGCCGGTGGGGTCCTGGTGGAACTCGTCGAACCCGCCGCCGGGCACTGACCCGGCGGCCACCGAGCGCGGCGCTGCGCGTACCGCGGGGTTCACGGGCAGCTCCACGCATCGGCGGATGCAGTTTTTCACAGAGCACTTCCCGGTTTAGCTACCGTTCAGTAACGTCCGGCCTCACAGGAGCGCGACCGGTGCCGGATGTGTCGGATGCCGACATGGCGGTCGGTCCGCACCGGCGCCGACGATGGCAGCACCCAGGCCCGTGCGCGGGTGCGGACTAACCGGAGGTCACCGTGCAGGACATCCTTGAAGCGATCATGGCGGCGGAGGGGTCGGACCAACCGGAGCGGGAACTGGCCGGCCTCGCCGGGCTGTCGGTCCCCGAGACGTACCGGGGCGTGGTGGTGCGCGCCGACGAGACCCGGATGTTCGACGGGATGGCCACCCGGGACAAGGACCCGCGCAAGGCGCTGCACCTGCAGGAGGTGCCGACGCCGGAACTCGGGCCGGGCGAGGCGCTGGTCGCGGTGATGGCCAGCGCGATCAACTACAACACGGTGTGGACCAGCATCTTCGAGCCGCTGCCGACCTTCAAGTTCCTCCAGCGCTACGGCCGGCTCTCCGAGCTGACCAGCCGGCACGACCTGCCGTACCACGTGGTCGGCTCGGACGCCGCCGGCGTGGTGCTGCGTACCGGCCCCGGGGTGACGAAGTGGAAGGCCGGCGACGAGGTCGTCGCGCACTGCCTGTCGGTGGAGCTGGAGGACGCGGCCGGGCACGACGACACCATGCTCGACCCGCAGCAGCGGATCTGGGGCTTCGAGACCAACTTCGGCGGGCTCGCCGAGCTGGCCGTGGTCAAGGCCAACCAGCTGATGCCCAAGCCGCGCCACCTGAGCTGGGAGGAGGCGGCCAGCCCCGGGCTGGTCAACTCGACCGCGTACCGGCAGCTCGTCTCGCACCACGGGGCGAACATGAAGCAGGGCGACGTGGTGCTGATCTGGGGCGCCTCCGGCGGCCTCGGCGGTTACGCCACCCAGATGGCCCTCAACGGCGGCGCCATCCCGGTCTGCGTGGTGTCCTCGCCGGAGAAGGCCGAGCTGTGCCGGTCGATGGGCGCGGAGCTGGTCATCGACCGGTCCAAGGCCTCAGGGGAGGGTTACGAATTCTGGCGTGACGAGGAGACCCAGGACCCGGACGAGTGGCGCCGCTTCGGTGAGCGGATCCGGGAGCTGACCGGCGGCGAGGACCCGGACATCGTCTTCGAGCACCCGGGCCGGGAGACCTTCGGCGCCAGCGTCTACGTCGCCAAGCGTGGCGGCACCATCGTCACCTGCGCCTCCACCAGCGGCTTCCTGCACCAGTACGACAACCGCTATCTCTGGATGCACCTCAAGCGGATCGTCGGCAGCCACTTCGCCAACTACCGGGAGGCGTGGGAGGCCAACCGGCTGGTGTCGCTGGGCCTGATCCACCCCACCGTCTCCCGCACCTATCCGCTCGAGCAGACCGGCCAGGCCGCGTACGAGGTGCACCGCAACGCCCACCAGGGCAAGGTCGGCGTGCGCTGCCTCGCCCCCGCCGACGGGCTCGGCGTCCGGGACCGGGAGCTGCGGTCCCGGCACGAGGACGCGATCAACCGGTTCCGGGGTCACTGAGCCGTCCGGGTGATGCCGGGATGACCTTCGCGGTGATCCCGGATTGCCTTTCGACGCGCGGTGGCCTACCCCCATTCGAGTGATAAGGACACGGGCCGTGTCGTCCCGCCCGGGACCTGCCAAGATCGCCGATTGGTCCGGTCCGGGTGAGGGCCGAAGTTGACCATGTAAAGAGGACACGAAAGCTGCGTACCGCTCTTGCGAAGCACCCTGGGGCGTCTGCAAGTATGTCCCAATGCCCCAGCAGCAGTCCTCCCCTCTCGCGTTCTTCGATAACGCGAACTCGCAGCCCGATTTCACCGTTGGCCTGCGCGGATACAACGTCGGGCAGGTCGATGACTTCATCGGTCGGCTGGCCGCCGCGCTGACCCAGTCCGAGCAGGCCCGTGCCGAGGCCGAGCAGCGGATGAACGACGCCCAGCGTCGGCTCCGCCAGGCCGAGCAGCGCCAGAGCGCGCTCGAGCAGAAGCTCACCGACACCAACAAGCAGCTCGAGGAGAACAGCCGGCCCACCCTCTCCGGCCTCGGCACCCGCGTCGAGCAGATCCTCCGGCTGGCCGAGGAGCAGGCCAACGACCACCGCAACGAGGCGAAGCGCGAGTCGGAGGGCATCCTCTCCGCCGCCCGCCTCGAGGCCCGCGAGATCACCGACAAGGCCCGCGCCGAGGCCGCGGCGATGAAGGCCACCGCGGAGCGGGAGGCGGGCAGCGTCCGCACCGTCGCCGAGCGTGAGGCCGCCGAGGTACGCGTGCAGGCCCGCCGCGAGGCCGACACGCTGCGCGCCGACGCCGACCGGGAGACCAAGCAGCTCCGCACCGTCACCGCGCACGAGGTGGCCGAGCTGAAGTCCACCGTCGAGCGTGAGGTGGCCACCCTCCGGGCCACCGCCGAGCGGGAGATCACCCAGCAGCGGGCCAAGGCGGGCCGGGAGGCCGAGGAGAAGCGCGCCGAGGCGACCAAGCTGCTCACCGACGCCCGGGACAAGCGGGACAAGGACCTCCAGGCCCTCGATCTTCAGCTCGCCGAGCGCCGGGAGAAGGCCGAGCGCGAGGAGTCGGAGCGGCACGCCGCCCAGGTCGCGCAGACCCAGAAGCTGGTCGGCGAGGCCGAGCAGCGCGCCCGCGCCGCCCAGGAACGGGCCAAGGAGATCGAGCAGCGCGCCGAGTCGCGCCGGGTCGAGTCGGAGCGCTCCGCCAACGAGACGGTGGAGAAGGCCAAGCGCTCGCCGACAAGACGCTGAACGAGGCCAAGGCCGAGTCCCAGCGGCTGCTCAGCGAGGCCCGCACCGAGGCCGACCTGACCACCCAGGCCGCCCGCCGCGAGGTCGAGGATCTCACCCGCCAGAAGGACGCCGTCACGTCCCAGCTCGGCCAGATGCTCTCCGGTCTCGCCGGCATCGTGCCGGGTATGCCGGCCGCGCCGGCCAAGCCGGAGGCGGCCAAGCCGGCCAGCTCCGGTGAGCGGGTCTCGGCGGAGTCCGCCAGCTGACCGAGCGTCCGGCCGGGGGGCATGGTCAACGGCGCGGGGTGACACCGGGTGACCGGTGGGACCCCGCGCCGTATGCGTTTCCCATCCCTTGATATCCGCGGGTACGGCATGAGTGAAGTACGTCCCGACAGGGGCGTCCGTATCGCCCCAGGAGGGCCGGATGCGTGTGAGGATGGGGGCATGTCGCGCGGCGAGGAACTCTTCGCCCTCGGCGGGGACGTGAGCACGGAGCCCAGCTTCGAGTCCGCCCTGCGGGGGTACGAGAAACGACAGGTTGACCGGTACGTCGCTCGTGCGGAGCACGAGATCGCCACCCTGACCGCCGAGCGGGAACAGGCGTACACCCAGATCCACAAGCTGGCCGGTCAGGTCGAGCACCTCCAGCGCGACCTGGCCCAGGTGCGCAAGCAGATCGGCGTGGTGGACCGGGCGTCCTTCCGGCACCTCGGTCCCCGGGTCGAGCAGATCCTCACCCTCGCCGAGGAGCAGGCCGACGCGATCCTGGTCTCCGCCAACGCGGAGATCGAGGCCCGCCGGAACACCGCCGAGCACATCATCGAGGAGGCCCGCGAGCAGGCCGCCCAGGCGCTCAAGGACTTCGAGATCGCGCTGGCGGCCCGGCGGTCCGAGGAAGAGCGGCACAGCGCCGCCCGCCGGGCCGAGGCCAACAACCTGGTCACCTCGGCCAAGGACGAGTCGGCCAAGCTCCGCCGGACGGCCCAGGAGGAGACCACCACGCTCCGCCGTACGGCTCAGGACGAGTCCACGAAGCTCCGCAAGGAGGCCCAGGACGAGTCCACCAAGCTGCGCAAGGAGGCCCAGGAAGCGCTGGCCCGGGCGCAACAGGAGGCGACCCAGCTCCGGGACGCGGCCAAGGAGATCCACAACCGGGCCCAGCAGGAGGCCACCAAGCTGCGCAAGGAGGCCCAGGAGGCGCTGGCCCGGGCGCAGCAGGAGGCCACCCAGCTGCGGGAGGCCGCCAAGGAGGTGCACGCCAAGGCCCAGCAGGAGGCCAAGCGGCTGACCGACCAGGCGACCGAGGCGGGCCGGGCCAGCCACGCCAAGGCCCAGCAGGAGGCCAAGCGGATCGTCGACCAGGCCACCGAGGCGGGCCGGGCGGCCCGGACCAAGGCCCAGCAGGAGGCGGAGCGGGTCACCGCGCAGACCGCCGAGTCCACCAAGCGCAGCCGGGCGGAGACCGAGGCGTACGTCCAGCGGATGCGCAGCGAGACCGAGGCGTACGTGCAGCACACCCGGGCCCAGACGCAGCAGGAGCTGGGCGCCTGGCGGGCCGGGGTGGAGCAGGAGGTCAACGGCCGGCGGGAGGTCGCCGACCGGGAGCTGGCCCAGCGCCGCGCCACCGCCGAGCAGGAGTTCGCCAAGCGGCGGGACGAGCTGGAGAAGCAACACAAGACCCGGCACGACGAGCTGGAGAAGCAGTACACCGCCCGGCGGAACGAGATCGAGGGCGGCGCCGCGGAGATCCGCACGGCCGCCGAACAGGACGCCCTGGCCATGCGCCAGCAGGCCGAGGAGGAGGCCGCCGAGCTGCTGCGCCGGTCCGAGAACGACGCGGCCGACAAGCGCCGCAAGGCCGACGAGCACGTCGCCGCCTCCCGACGGCAGTTCGAGGAGTACGCCGCCACCACCCAGCAGCACCTGGCGACCACCCAGCAGCATCTCGCCGCGACGCAGCAGGAGTCGGCCGCCGGCCGCCAGCAGCTGGCCCAGGTGATGCTGGAGATCGCCCAGGCCCAGCAGCAGCTCGCCGACCTGCGGCAGGAGACCTGGAAGTCCCGTCAGGAGTCCGACGAGCTGCAGCGGCAGCTGGCCGAGATGCAGTTGCAGGCGGCCACCGCGCCGGGCCTGTCGGCGGGGTCCGGGCCAGCCACCGCCAACGGCAGGGTGTCCGCCTCGGTCCCCGTGCCGGTGGCCACCAACGGGAAGCCGACGGTCGAGCCGAAGGCCGCCGGTGGGAAGCCGACGGTCGAGCCGAAGGCCGCCGGTGGGAAGCCGACGGTCGAGCCGAAGGCCGATGTCGAGCCGGGAGCCCCGGCCGCCGGGACCGAGCCGCAGCAGGCGCGCCCGCTCGCCGAACCGGTGACCACGATGGACGGCACCGCCGCCACCGACGGGGTCGACGGGGGAGCCGACGGTGGCCGCCGTGCCGGGCGAGGGTGGCCGCGGCGCCACCCCGACGAAGATCACCAGCACCGGTGAGAACGGCAAGCGGCCGACCAAGCCGACCACCGACGAGCGCAGCGCCAAGCCGAGCAAGGTGACCGTCGAGTCCGACTGACCAGGGTCCAGCCGGGCCGTCGGCAGCAGGATCGCCTCACCCGCCCCTGACCCGCCCCTGGCCCGACCGGGTCCGGCCCGGCTGCCGCCACCGGGAAGGTGCGACCGCTCTGGTCCCGGCGCCCGCCGCCCACTACCCTCCGGTCAGGGGTCGGCACGCGCAGCCTTGGCGTGGGCCCCGACGATGCTCCGGCGGAATGCGCCGGCGGGTGATCGGGGAGGTCCGGTGGCGCAGGACGAGCCGCTCGCGAGGAGCGCCGACGGACGAGCCCGCCGACGGGACGACCGCAGCCGGCGGGACGACCGCGGCCGGCGGTGACCCGACCGACTTCGAGGCGGCCGGCCCGAGCGCGGGCTCGGAGCGGTTCGGCACGCCGGGACGGCCGCTGCGGCGCAACAGCTTCCTGGTCGGCTTCACCGGCGCGCTCGGCGTGCTGCTGGCGTACGCCGCCTTCCTGGCCGTGCGCAACGCCGCCGGCATCCTGGTCCTGGTCCTCATCGCGCTGTTCCTCGCGGTCGGCCTCAACCCGGCGGTCGTCCGGCTGCGCTCCTGGGGCCTGCCGCACGGTCTCGCCGTGGCGGTCGTCGCCCTGACCGTGGTGCTGCTGATCGCCGGCGGCGTGGTGGCTCTGGTGCCGCCGGTGGTGACCCAGTCCGGGCAGTTCATCGACCAACTGCCAAGCTACGTCGAGGAGCTGCGCCGCAACCGGGCGCTCAACGACCTGGTCGAGCGGTACGACGTTCTGGAGCGGGTGCGATCGGCGGCGAACGCCGACAGCGTCGGCCGGGCCCTGGGCGGGGTGCTCGGCGGCGCGCAACTGATCTTCGGGACCATCTTCCGGACGCTCACCGTGCTGGTGCTGACGATCTACTTCATGGCCTACTTCGACAAGCTGCGCACGCTCGGGTACGCGCTGGTGCCGCGCTCTCGCCGGCAGCGGGTACGCCTGATCGGCGACGAGGTCCTCGCCAAGGTGGGCGCCTACATGGTCGGCGCGCTCAGCATCGCCGTGCTGGCCGGGGCGAGCACCTTCGTCTTCGCCCTCATCGTCGGGCTGCCGTACCCGTTCGCGCTGGCCGTGGTGGTCGCGGTGACCGACCTGATCCCGCAGATCGGGGCCAGCCTCGGCGCGGTGATCGTGAGCCTGGTCGGCTTCGCCACCGACCTGCCCGTCGGCATCGCCTGCGTGATCTTCTTCGTGATCTACCAGCAGGTCGAGAACTACCTCATCTACCCCAAGATCATGCGGCGGTCGGTCGAGGTCAACGAGGTCGCCGCGCTTCTCGCCGCGCTGCTCGGGGTGGCGCTGATGGGCGTGGTCGGCGCGCTGATCGCGATCCCCACGGTGGCCGCGCTCCAGCTGATCCTGCGCGAGGTGGTCCTGCCCCGCCAGGACACCCGTTGATCTGCGGCCCGAGCCCGGCGGCGGGCGGGCCAGCGAGCGTCAGTCGTGCTGGCCGGCGGGCTCGCGGACCCGGCAGCGTCAGTTGTGCTGGCCGGCGGGCGGGCCGGGGACCGGGGTGTCGGCGAAGGAGGCCACGGTCCGGTCGGCGTACGCGCTCACGTCGCCGGTCTCCATCGGGCCGTCCCAGGTCCTCGGCAGTGGTAGCGCGACGGCCGGGTTGACCCGCGAGACCACCTCGTCCAGCACCGTCTCGGCGTCGCCGACCCAGAGGTGCTTGGCGCCCGCGACCCCGACCACCTCGGCCTGTGGGACCGCCGCGAACCGCTGGCGGGCCTCGTCCGGGCGCAGGTAGTCGTCGAACTCCGGCACCAGCGCGGTGAGTGGCTTGCCCGAGGCGGCCCAGGTGGCCAGGTCCTCCGGCGCGGAGAAGCGCAGCGGTGGGGAGAGCAGGATCGCCCCACCCACCGCCGGGTCGCAGCCGTACTTGAGCGCCAGGTCGGTGCCGAACGACCAGCCCACCAGCCAGATGTTCGGCAGCTCGGTGAACTCCGCGTACTCGATCGCGGCGGCCACGTCGTAACGCTCCCCGACCGCGGCGTCGAAGGCGCCCTCGCTGGTCCCGCGCAGGCTGCTGGTCCCCCGCGTGTTGAATCGGAGCACCGCCAGGTCGGCCAGGGCCGGCAGCCGCCAGGCCGCCTTGCGGAAGACGTGGCTGTCCATCATCCCGCCGTGGGTGGGCAGCGGGTGCAGGCAGATCAGGGTGCCCACCGGGTCCCGGTCCACCGGCCGGGCCAGCTCACCGACCAGACGGAGGCCGTCGGCGGTCTGCAGCTCGATGTCCTCCCGGCGCCCGGGCAGGATGGACGACGCGCGGATCGGTGTGCTCACCGCTCAAGTCTGGCGCGAAGACGCCGCCGCCGCGCGTCCGGGCGCGAACAGCGTGATCCAGATCGCTCAGCCGTGCCTCGGAGCGCTGCGGCCCCGCTGGATGATCGGACCCCGCCGGTCCCGGGCCCGCCAGCAGCCGCTGTGCCAGTGCCGCCGGTCGGTCAGGTCGCCCGTGCCATCGGCCGGCCAGGCCACCAGGTGCGCCACCCCCGGACGGATCTCCTGATCGCAGCCGGGACAGCGGTACGTCTTGGTGGACCCGCCGCCGCTGATCCCGCGTACCTGCCACTCTCCGTCGCGCCACTGCTGCACCGCGGCGACACCCTGCCGAACCCGGTCCTGGTCGACGTGGGCGGTCTCCTCGCGGCGGGGACGGTTGCGACGGGGGCTCACGTACCCAAGGTTACGGTCAGTCCCAGCTGGTCGGCTCGCCAAGGTCGTCGGCCACCCGGATGCCGCCGATCACCGTGGTGACCTCGGCATCGGTGGGGGACCGCTCCCAGCGCTTCTCGTGCCCCATCCCCCACCCAGGTCGAACCGGCCGGGGCGCTCGGCGAACTCCGCCGTGGCCAGCTCCCGGCTGGACCGCCGGCGCCACCAGGAGGTGTTGGCGTTGACCAGCATCCGGCGCACGTACACGTCGGGTCGGTCGGACCGGGCGATCTTCCGCCAGTGCACGTACGCCCGGGCAGCACCTCCTGGGTGAGGTCCTCCGCCCGGTGCGGGTCGCCGGTCAGCAGCCGGGCCAGCCGGACGAGCGCCGGTCCGCGGCTGCTGACGTACTCCTTCGAAGGTCACATCACAGAAGACGCCGTGACCGGCGCCCGCTGTTGACCCGTTCAGCGACGGGTGTGGTCGCGGAAGCCCCGGCCGCTCTTGCGGCCCAGGTAGCCGGCGGTGACCAGGTGCTCCAGCAGCGGCGCGGGGGCGAATCCCGGCTCGCGCAGCTCCAGGTAGAGCTCCCGCTGGATGGCCAGCGAGACGTCCAGCCCGACCACGTCGAGCAGCTCGAACGGGCCCATCGGGTAGCCGCAGCCCAGCTTCATCGCGTAGTCGATGTCGTCGGCGGTCGAGTAGCTGGCCTCCAGCATCTTGACCGCGTCGTTCAGGTACGGGAAGAGCAGCGCGTTGACGATGAAGCCGGACCGGTCGCCGCAGACCACGCCGGTCTTGCCGAGCGCCGCGCAGACCGCGCGGGCGGTGGCGGTGGTCTCCACCGAGGTGCGGATGGTCTGCACGACCTCGACCAGCGGCATGACCGGCGCCGGGTTGAAGAAGTGCAACCCGACCACGTCGGCCGGCCGCTGGGTGGCCATCGCGACGTCGATCACCGGCAGCGACGAGGTGGTGGTGGCGAGCACGACGCCCGGCTTGCAGATCTCGTCCAGGCTGGCGAAGAGGGCCTTCTTGACGCTCAACTCCTCGACCACCGCCTCGACCACCAGGTCGACGTCGGCGAGGTGCTCCAGGGTGGCCGACCAGTTGATCCGGCCGAGCGCGGCCTCCCGGTCGTCCTCGCTGAGCTTGCCGCGTACCACGCCCTTGTTGAGCGAGGTCTTGACCGCCTCGAAGACCTTGGCGGACTTCTCGGCCCCCCGGGTCACCGAGACGACCTCGTAGCCGGCCTTGGCGAAGACCTCGATGATGCCGGTGGCCATCGTCCCGGAGCCGACGATACCGATCTTGGTCACGACTGCGGGGCTCGCAAGCTCACTCCTCGCGCTCCCGATGCCGACCTCGGCGAAGATCGCCCGCGCGCCGTCGGCGAACGCGGCCTCCGTGGCCAGCGGCGTCTGGTCATCGGGTACGACCACCGGGGAGCCCGGCCGCTCGTAGGTGTAGAAGCCTCGGCCGGACTTGCGGCCGAGCAGCCCCGCGGTGACCATCTGCTTGATCAGCGGCACCGGCGCGTGCCGGCGGTCCCGCCCGCCGCGGCGGTACATGGTGTCCAGGATCTCGTACGCGGTGTCCAGGCCGATCAGGTCCATCAGCGCCAGCGGGCCCATCGGCAGGCCGCAGCCGAGCTTCATCGCGGCGTCGATGTCCTCGCGGGTCGCGTAGTGCGACTCGAACATGCCGACGGCGTGGTTGAGGTAGCCGAAGAGCAGCGCGTTGGCGATGAAGCCGGCGCGGTCGTTGATGGTGACGTCGACCTTGCCGAGCCGGGAGCAGAGCGCCTCCACATCGGCCACCACGTCGGCTGAGGTGACCACCGTCCGGACCACCTCGACCAGCTTCATGATCGGGGCCGGGTTGAAGAAGTGGATGCCGATGACCTGGTTCGGCCGGGTGGTGGCGACCGAGATCTCGGTGACGCTCAGCGACGAGGTGTTGGTGGCCAGGATCGTCTCGGGCTTGCAGACCCGGTCCAGCTCGGCGAAGATCCGCTGCTTGAGGTCCAGGTGCTCGGGCACCGCCTCGATGACCAGGTCCACCGAGTGCAGGGCGTCCAGGCCGACCGCGAAGTGCACCCGCTCCAGCAGCGCGTCCCGGTCGGCCGCCGCCAGCTTGCCCTTGGCGACCGCCCGGTCGGTCGAGCCGGTGAGGGTGGCCCGCCCCCGATCCAGGGCGGCGTCGGAGATCTCGACCGCCAGGACATCGATGCCGTTCCGCGCGAAGACCTCGACGATGCCGGCACCCATCGTGCCCAGCCCCACAACGCCCACGCTGGTGAACTCGCGCGCCACGACCGGCCTCCCCAATGCTGCGCAGGACCGCATGAACGGTCCCTAAGGTTATGCGCGCGAGTCTGCCACGTGACGCTGGGTTGTCGAGACGCCGTGGGATATTTCACGCACCCCCGGTCAGGGCGAGCAGTTCGGCAACGAACTCCGGCGGGCGTTCCAGGTGCGGGGTGTGCCCGCAGCCCGGCAGGACCACCTCCCGGTACGCGCCGCCGGCCGCCGCGTACCGCTCCAGCACCTCCCGGGTCTGCCCGACCATCGGCTGCGCAGGGCAGTCCGCCTCCCCCGGCCAGCCGGGCACCGCACCCAGCGAGCCCAGGTACGCCAGGTCGAACAGCGAGGTGTCCGAGACGATCACGTCGGCGTCGCCGCGTACCCAGACGACCGGAGGCTTGTCGACGACGGCGACCAACTCGTCGGCGATCCGGAAGTGGGCGGGCGCGAGGGCGTTGAGCACGCCGCGGTGCCCCGGCGCGATGCCCGGCCAGTTCTCCGACGGCGACGCGGTGCCGGGGTAGTTGTCGTCCCCAATGGCGGTGGAGAGCATGCTGTCCAGCAGCAGGTCTTCGTCCTCGCCGAGCGAGGCGGGGTCGGCCACGTAGGTCGCTCGGAGCACGTTGCGTGGGCTGGTCGGCCCATCCGTACCCCGGTCATCGGCGGCGAGCCGGGCGACGAAGTCCGGGTTGGCGGTGCCCCCGCCGGTACCGGCGAAGTCCGGCGTGGTGGGGGTGCCGTCGAGGTCGCGGGTGCCCCCGAACCCGTACGGCGAGACCGGCGCGGCGAGCAGCAGCCCGGCCACCCGGTCGGGGTGGTCGACCAGCAGACGCATGGCCACTCCCCCACCGAGGGAGTGGCCGACCACCACCGGGCGGGTGTCGGCGGCGAACAGCCTTGGCGAGTCGAGCAGGGCGGCCACGTCGTCGGCGAAGTCCCGCAGTCCCCGGGTGGCGTCGACCGGGGCGGTCTCGGTGTCGCCGTAGCCGCGCAGGTCGGGCGCGACGACCCGCAGCGTCGCGGCAGCCGGCGGATCAGCGGCTCCCAGAACGCGGAGGACGAGCAGTTGCCGTGCACCAGCAGCACCGGTAGGCCGTCGGGCGGGCCGGCCACCCGTACCCGTTGGTCGATGCCGTTCGCCGCCACGCTCCGCTGCCCGATCTCCATCCGCGGCATGGTGCCACGCCGGCCCGGTCCGGTCCATGAGCCGACGGCCCATGGAGCGGGTTGCGGCCATGTGGTCGGCTCGTGGTGCGACCGCCGGATGATCCGGCTCAGCCGGTCGGTCAGGGCCGCCCGGGTCGGTCAGGGCCG
>JAEVHO010000073.1 GCA_016802835.1 Micromonospora sp. ATA32
GGGCGCTGCCGCCGATGGCCGGGGCCGGTGAGGGTTGGCCGCCGCCGTCGGCGAGTTTGGCGACGGCCACGGCAGCCACCTTGAAGATTGGTTGCTTGGAGACCGGGTCCCAGGCGGTGATAGTCAGCTCGTTCGCCGCGCGGGGAGTGCGGTCGTTGGGGTCCTGGTCGAACCAACCGTAGTGGAACGGTAGGAACACCACGCCAGGGCGGATGCCGCAGAGCCGGGCACGGGCCTGCACGGCGCCGCGCGCTGAGGTGATGCCGACCAGGTCGCCCTCGGTGATGCCGAGCCGGTCGGCGTCTTCGGGGTTGAGTTCGACCCACACGTCCGGGGCGGCGTCATTGAGCTGGGGGGCGCGGCCGGTCTTGGTGCGGGTGTGGAACTGGTAGACCGTGCGGCCGGTGGTGAGCAGCATCGGGTGGTCGTCGTCGGGCACCTCAGGTGAGGGTTGGTAGTCGACGGCGTGCAGGAACGCCCGACCCTGCGGCTCTTTGGCGCGGTATTCCGGTTCGGTGAACTCGGCGCCGGTTGCCAGGTCCTGACCGTACGTCTCGCAGTAGTCGGGGTCGGTGTTGAACACCCCGTCGGTGTAGAGGCGTTCGGTGCCGTCAGGGTGCTCGTCGGTGCAGGGCCACTGGATACCGGAGCCGCCGCGAAGCTTGTCGTAGGTGATGCCGGTGTAGTCGCACGGCCGCCCCCGGGAACATTCCTTCCACGCCTCGAACACCTCCTGCGGGCCGCTCCACCGGATCAGCGGGTTCCCATCCTTGTCGCGGAAGTCCATCCGGCGCGCGTAGTCGAGAAAGATGTCCAAATCCGAGCGGGCCTCGCCGGGCGGGTCGACGGCCTTCTCCGAGAGGTGCACGGTGCGGTCGACATTGGTGAACGTGCCGGTCTTCTCCCCCCAGGTCGCGGCGGGCAGCACCACGTCGGCGAGGGCAGCGGTCTCGGTCAGGAACAGGTCCTGCACCACCACGAACAGCTCCGGCCGGGCCAGGACGCGCCGGATCCGGGACAGGTCCGGCAGCGAGACAGCCGGGTTGGTGGCGGTGATCCACAGCAGCTTGATCGACCCCTGCTCGGCGTACCGGAAGATCTGCATGGCGTGCGTCGGCGGGGCCCAGTGCGGGATGGTGTCGACCTCGACGTTCCACAACTTCGCCAGCTCGGCGATGTGCGCGGTGTTCTCCCAGTTGCGCAGGCCGGGCAGGTCACCGTCCGCGCCCGTCTCCCGGGTGTTCTGCGCGGTCGGCTGTCCGTTCATCTGGTAGATCCCCGCCCCTGGCCGGCCGATCATCCCGCGGATCAGATGCAGGTTGTTCACCTGGCAGGCGGCGGCGGTGGCCTGGTTGGACTGGTAGAAGCCCTGCAGCACGGTCGACAACAAGCGCTGCGACGAGCCGAGCAGCTCGGCGGCGCGCTCCACGTCGGCGGCCGGCACGTCACAGATCTCCGCCACCCGCTTCGGCGGATAACCGTCCACCGTGCAGCACATCTGCTCGAAACCGAGCGTGTGCGCCTCGACGTACGCCTGCTCGTACCAGCCTCGCCGGATGATTTCGCGCAGCAGCCCGTTCATCAGTGCCACGTTGGTGCCGTTGCGCACCGCCAGGTGCAGGTCGGCCTCCCTTGCCACCGGCGTGGCCCGCGGATCAACTGCCAGCATCGCCGGCGGATTCGGTCCCCGCCGCCGGTCGAGCATCCGCATCCACAGCACCGTCTGCGTCTCGGCGACGTTGTGCCCCCACAGCGCGATCGCATCGCAGTGATCGACATCCGTGTACGAGCCGGGCTGCCCGTCGGTGCCGAAACTCGCCTTCATCGCCGCCGCCGCGGTCGCCGTGCACAGCCGGGTGTTGCCGTCCATGTGCGGGGTGCCCAGCCCGGCCTTGCCGATCAGGCCGAGGATGTAGTACTCCTCAAGGAACAACTGGCCAGTGGTGTAGAAGCCGAAGTGCCCCCAGCCGCCCGGGCCGTCGAGCAACTCCTTCGACCGGACCGCGATCCGGCCCATGGCGGTGTCCCAGTCGGTCTCGACAAGGCGGCCACCGTCGCGGACCAGCGGGCGGGTCAGCCGGTCCGGGCTGTGGTTGGCCTGCCAGCCGTAGAGGTCCTTCGGGTCAAGGCGACCGTGGTTGATCCGGTCCACCGCCCGACCGCGCACGCCGACGATCCGACCCTGCTTGACGGCGATGTCCATGGCGTCGCCGTTGGAGTGCAGCACCGACGCCGACTGCACCCACCGGTCCACGTCCCCTTCTCGCAGGTCACCGTCGAGGAGGCGGTCCACCCGCACCGGCCAGGAATCACCAGGGGCGTAGGGGGTGCGCGGACCCCACGGGTCGGCGATCCGGTCATCCACGGGACCCTCCCTCGAACATCGGCGCAGCCCACACCGGCATGCCCCGACCCGTCACCCGGTTGTACACCCAGTCCACGACCGTCACCAGCACCACCGCGCCAGCTGCGATCAGCAGCTGGGTCGGGGTGCGCAGCAGACCCAGGCTCACGATCAGGGTGGTCGCGCCCGCAGATCCGCCATGCCGCGTCCCTCCCCTTGTCGCTCCGGCCAGCCTGCCACCTACCTTTCTCCACGTTCATGATCCTCACACCTGTTACCGCTGCTCGATCCCGAAGACGCGACCTGCGCCCGTCGGGCCGGTTCCGTCCGGGCTCCGGGAGCACGTCAGCACCGACGTCGAGGAAGGGAAGCAGACAATGAAGGCCGTCACGTGGCACGGGGTGACGGATCTGCCACCGCGGTGCCAGTTCAGCGATCAGGCCAGTCCGACCGCATGATCGCGCTGCTGGTAACCCACGCGACGGTGCCGCTCCTGTCGATGGCGGGGTGAGAGGTGTAGCCGACCGAGCAGATCGTGCTGGCGATTCACAGGGGTGGGGGGTCGGCAGTTCAGGGGTCCCTTCCGCTGTCTCCCGGCCTGGAGATCCGCTTGGAGACCCGTGGCAGTGCGGCATGGTCACGAAGTCGGTCGGCCGGGGCGCCTTGGATGCGGGCGAGGGGGGTCCGAGCGGTAAGCGCGATTAGCGTGCCGACCATTCGAGCCTAGATCAAATCGGTGGCGCGAACTCATCTCTCGCGTCGCTACGCGCGCGCGGCGGTCGCCGGTTTGAGATCCGCGGCTTGTCGCAAAACCCACCTGCGACCAGCGGAGAGGTGAGACCCACGGCCGTAAAGAAGGGTGGGTTCTGCGGCAGGTCGGCAGGCAGCATGGGCTGCTCCCGCGATCGCTCGCCGCGACCCTTGGGCTGGATCCGCAGGAGCAAGGCAGAGTATGTCCGCGTCCGGTCGTGGCGGAGGCCCCGGGCCAGCATCGGTGCGGAACGAGCGGCAGACCAGGCGTACCCTGACCGGCTAAACGCCCACACGTGGATGGGGCAGCGGAAGTGGGTGAGTATGAGCGAGCGGAACGCGCTGAACGGTCTGTTACGGCAGTCGGGCCACGCCCGGCCTGAGGATCTGCCCAGGCTTGCGCGGCAGGTCGCGGGGCAACTCGGCGCCGACGACATGATCCTCTACCTGGTTGACCACGAGCAGCGTCAGCTGCTTCCGATGCCTGGCGGGGGCGGAGCGCCGGGTCAGGCGCTGGCCATCGAGGGAACCGTGGCCGGCCGCGCGTTCAGCATGATGCGACCTGTTGGTGGGGCCGTGGACGCCGGCGCGGCGCGGCTGTGGCTGCCGCTGCTCAATGGCCTGGAACGCGTAGGCGTCGCGGAGGTGGTCACCGCCGCTCCCCTGTCCGACTCTTCGGTGGCCGGGTTCGAGGCGGTCGCCTCCCTGCTCGCCGATCTGGTGGTCAGCCGGTCCCACTACAGCGACACGGTCGAGCGGCTCCGCCGTCGAGCGCCGATGCGTCTGGCGGCAGAGATGCTGCGCGCCCAGCTTCCACCGCTGACCTTCTCCACCAGAAACATGATCATCAGCGGGATGCTGGAGCCCTGCTACGACGTGGGCGGCGACGCCTTCGACTACGCGGTCAACGGCGACATCGCCCATCTCGCCCTGTTCGACGCCGTCGGGCACGGCTCCGCTGGCGGTATGCGCGCGGTGATACTCGCCAGCCTGGCCCTGGCCGCCTACCGCAACGCCCGCCGCGCCGGGTTCGACCTGATCGAGACATACCACCACGTCGACACCGCCGTGCGCGAGCACGACCGGCGGGGGCTGATCACCGGAGTGCTGGCCGAACTCGACCAGCGCACCGGCCGGCTGCGGGTGATATCCGCCGGGCACCCCAGTGGGCTGGTGCTCCGCCGCGGCAAGGTCGCCACCGTCCTGCCCACTCCCACCGCCCTGCCGGTCACCCTCGGCGACAGGCGCCCACCCGTGGTGGTCGAGGAAGCCCTCGAACCCGGCGACGACGTGCTCTTCTACACCGACGGCATTATCGAGGCCCGATCGGCCGACGGGGAGCGGTTCGGCAGCGACCGATTGATCGACTTCACCGTCAAGGCCCTGGCCGATGAGCTCCCGCTGCCCGAGACCATCCGGCGCCTCGTGCACGCGATCCTCGCCTACCAGGACGACCGGCTCCAGGACGACGCCACGGTACTCATGGTGCGCTTCCTTCAGCCCTCGCAGGGCAAGGTGACCTCGCCAGACCAGACCTGACCGTTCTACGTTCCGTGTACTTCGGATACCTGCGGTTGTCCGCGTGCGGGGTGCACCCGGAGAACTACGCTTTAGAAGGCGACCGGCGGTCCGGGTGCGGCACCGTCGAGCAGTTGCATGATGCCGGTCATGTCGAGGACCCGGCGGACCTGGTTGGCAGCGTTCACCACCGTGAGGTCCACACCCCTGTCCACTGCCTCGTGATGTGCGGCCACCAGCGCGCCGAGCACCGTGGAATCGATAAAGCTCAACCGCTCCATGTCTACCTCGACAGCCCTGGCCTGGCCGATCATCTCGCGGAGCAGGTGTTCGAACCCGTCGGCGCCCGACATATCGATCTCACCAGCCAACGTCAGGACACTGCGGTCGGCGCTGACGTCAACACGCCAGTGCCAGGTCTCCTCCAGAGCCATCGTCACCGTCCTTCGCCTGTGGTCGGTCGCGCGATCCGCGCCGTCACCGACGCGGTCGTTCCCTGGCCACCGTTCGTGATCACCAGTCCGTCAGTGAGCTGCTGGGCCAGCCACAGGCCCCGGTGACCGACCTCCCCCGGCCCAGCTAGGGCGACAGTCACCTCATCCAGCCCAGGCCCGCCATCGCTGACCTCGCAGGTCAACGTGTCCTGGTGCTGCCATAGCCGCACCCAGCCGCTGCCCCCGCCGTGACGCACCACGTTGGTCACCAACTCGTGCACCGCCAAGACGAAGTCCTCCAACCCACCATCCACCAGACCCGCCGAACGGGCCTCCGCGACCACCGCATGACGCAACTCCGTCACCCGTGCGGCCGTGATCCATTCCGACAATAACCGCACTCCGATGCCTGCACCGGAGGAGCTCAACCCCGTCCCGACGCCATCCCCCCCGCCGCTGCCCATGGCCGGACGGTACACCCAGCATGTCACCCCCGCCTGGGTAGCAGGTCGGTGATCACATTCGATGGCGGAGCTGCTCTGTGCGGGAGGCGTGACACCGTGCTCGACAGGCACTCGCCGAGGCCGTCGCCCTGGTGGCCTACGGCCGCAGCGTCGCTGGACGTCGCGCGCTCGCGCGTGCCATCAGCCGGAGTGTCACGAATCAAGTGCGCATTTGACCTTGTGCTCGGATCGCCGGATGCGGGCACCGCAAGAATCGATGTGCTTCCCCGCGCTGGTCCCGGGCCTGCTCTGTCCAATCCGAGAGCTCATATAGTCATGCTGTGAACATGGAACAGGTCCGGCAGGCATATGCGTCCGTCGCAGAGCTCTACATCGGGCTGTTCGGTACAAGCCAGCAGGTACACGCCGACGACCTCGCCTTCATCGGGCGACATCTGGCGGGCCGACCCGGCACGGTGCTCGATCTGGGCTGCGGGCCTGGCCATATCACCGGTTACCTTCGTACGCTGGGCGTCGACGCAACGGGAATCGACATGGTCCCCGAGTTCATCGCCCATGCGCGCGCGGCCCACCCGAGCGGTAGGTACCAACTCGGGTCGATAGAAAACCTCGACGTTGCCAACCACTCCATCGCCAGCATCCTGGCCTGGTACTCGTTGATCCATCTACCGCCGCAAAATCTCGACGGCGTGCTCGCTGAGTTCCGGCGAGCAATGGCCCCGGCCGGAACGCTAGTGCTCGGTCTCTTCGACGGTGACGAGGTCGCCGCCTTCGACCACAAAGTCGTCACCGCCTATCGCTGGCCCGTCGACGAGCTCTCCGAGCGACTGACGCGAGCCGGCTTCACAGAAGTTGAGCGCCTGCAGCGGCCCAGCGAAGGCACTCATCGGCCGCACGCCGCCATCGCGGCAATCGCAACCGAAGGGTGAGCTGAGTCGGCGAGGATGCGGTACGGTCTCCCCGAACGGCGGCTACTGGTTACACAACGTTACCGGCCGGGGTTGCTGCCATGCCCATCGCAGTTAGCACAGACGCCGGCAACTGATGCCGTTGCAAGGTCTGCACCGTCAAGCCGTACCTGTTTCTGCGTTCAGACCAGTATGCCGGCAGCTGTAGCCGCGACGGCAGCTTCTCGTGTACGAACGTCCCTACGCGCACGGCCCGTGGCTGAGCGGGTGGCGAGGATGATCTACCGGGACACACACCATCCCTTGGCACGAGGTGTGCATTCATCCGCCACCGCCCTCACGCGGCACGGCATGAGCCGACAAGCTGCGCGCCTGGGAAGAGTCCGGACGCGACCATGAAGCTGGCGGTCGCCATGGCGCCCGCCTCGATCACCGCCCCGGGTGGACGGGCGGGCAGGGCGCAGCCACTTTCGCACCGACGGCGACCGCGCCCAGCAGTGCTCACCGCCGCGGCCGTGCCGCCACCGCCACATCCCCCGCCGGCGGCGGCGGGCAGCCTCCCGCCACCCGGCCGCGCCCGGTCGCCGGGGGCCGGGTTCCTCCTCGATGATGCGCAGGGTGTCGAGGCAAGGGTGTCGAGGCCAAAGTGCGCCACGGTCCTCTCGGCGAGCACCCGCCCAATGCCTTCGGTCAGGCGGGGGCCGAGGTAACGCTGCAGGTCCTGGCTCATCCGGGGTGGCACTCCATTGTAGGAGCCAGCCTCGGACTACTGGCCGGACTTGATGCGGCAACCCGCGCCCGGACAGACGCTGCTTCCCAGGTTGTGCTTGTCCCTGGCCGAGCACAGCCGGGGCGGTCAAGGGGCTCAGACCCGAATCCACGGATAGCGGAGACATGATCGAGATGCATAGCTGATTGTCGATTTTGCAGTGTGCGTTTCGGCCGGTGGGTATGCCGTTGGCCCGGATGGCGCCGGGTTCGCTGGTCTCCGTGGGCTGGGTTCGGGCCGGTGGGGCTGGGTGCGTATCAGGTCCAGATGGGCAGGCGGCGGAGTCGGGCCAGGACCTGGGCCAGTAGCTGCTGGCCTGGGGGTAGCCGGGGGGTGATCTGCCCGGCGTGGCGGACCAGCCGGGCGGGCACGGTGAGCAGCCGGTGGCGCAGGGTGCCCAGGTGTGCCCGGCCGCGGCCGTCACCGGTGTCCAGGCCCGCCAGTTCTTGCAGCCAGGCGGACAGGTTGACCGCCAGTAGCGCGCCCCACATCCACACGGTGTTGGCCGCCCGGCTGGCGGAGGGCAGGTGCCGCAGCGCCGCGCCGTGCTTGGCATCACGGATGCGGTCTTCGATGTCGGTGCGCATGCGGTGCCAGGCCTCGGCCGTGACCGCCTTGGCTGGGGTGGACACGTCCAGGTTGGTGGCGATGAACGAGTACCCGTACACGTGCTCGACCAGACCGTCCAGGGCGAGGGTGAGTTGGTTTTTGGGGATGGTGCGCCGGCGGCGGGCTCGTGGATCGGTGGAGATGTCCTGTGCGCGGACCTTGACCCGGCGCACCACTGTCACGGTGCCGGGCGGCCAGCCGGCCGGGGCGTAGTCGCACACGGCGACTTGGGCGCCTTTCATCCGCTTGGCCTTGCGCCACGCGCCTTCCGGAATCGCCGCGGCGGCCCGCCAGACCGCCGGGTTACGGGTCACCCCGAGGGAGAAGTCGCAGCCGGCATCGACCGCAGCCCAGGCGATGTCCTTGGCGAAATAGCCCACATCACCGCGGACTTTCGGCCGGACGGTGATCCCGGCGGCCTTGAGGGTGGCCACGCTGCGTTCGATCAGCGACCCTGCGCCTGGGCGGGGGTCTTCATCCCCGGCGAGCAGGTCCGCGGCGGTCACCACCCCGGCCTCCGCCCACGTGGCCACGTGCGGCCGTCCGGCCCGGGCGCCCTTGTAGCTGTAGGCGATCCCTTCCTTCTTCGCCCCGTACACCTCGACGTCGGTGCCGTCCAGGTCGATCGTGACCGTCGCACCGCGCAGCGCGGCCCGCCGGGCAGCCGGCAGCAAACCGACAACCCGGCAGGCGACCTCCCCGATGCCTTCCTCGATCCCGGCCAACTGGACCGCGCCGAACCGAGACGCCAACTCCACCGCCGTGGTCGAGGCCGGCGTGGCCACCGCCGACAAGGCTTCCCCGGCCGTATCGGCGCGGCGACGATCCAGACCCACCCAGAACTGCGCGCCGCACATCTGCGCCTGCGCCACCGCGACCAGGAACTCACCCGCGGACAGCCCTCGATCCCGCTGCTTGATCTGGCCCACCGCATCGTCCAGCGCGGCGGTCACGCCCAGCCGGCCGACCAACTCGGCCACCGCCGCCACACCCGAGACCGGGGTCAGCCACGCGTCCGGAGCGCCGACACGCACCCGGCCTGCCAAACCAGGTATCTTCTCCACCGAACGGGTGTCCTTCCCACAGCGACGCATTGGTGTCTCGACAACCCCAATCGTCCCTGCCGGCAAGGCATCCGTTCGTCTATGCCACGCGGGCCTCGTATCCCTAACCGCGGATCCGGGTCAGATCCAAGGCGATCGAGCGGGTGAGGATGCCGCTGCCGTCGCCGGTCCGCTTGGTGACGACGGACTTGGTCGCGTTGCGGTCTGGGCCGACTGCTCGTAGCCCCGTTTGTCATCCCCCGTACGGGGAAGGCGTGGCCGATTCGGGGAATAGCCTCGACTCTCCGCGTCCAGCGGCCCGTGCAGCAAGCCCGCGACGGCCTCCCAGGTCATGCTGGCCGCCGCAGCCGGTGGACGCCGTCCCGGCCGGTGAGCATCATCCGCCGTTCGGCAACCGGCGGACCCGGTTGGCGGGGCGCAGCGGGACGACCTCGCCGTCGCGGTCCGGGCCATCGGCGCCACCGTCCTTCTTTCTGGTGCCACGACCGCAGCCCGGCCACCTCGCCTACGTCGCCGTCTACCCCGAGCATCAGAGGCGCGATGTCGGTGCCACGCTGCTAAGCAGCTACCACCGGCAACTCCACACGCTCGGCAGGCTCTACCACCGCCTCGGTTACCCGGCGGGCCCGCCGCTGATCCTGCCGACCAGCGGGATATTGGGTGGGTACGTCACCAGCCCGCTCGGTAGTTTGGGCGGGTGCCCCCACAGATTCCGCATCCCGAGCCCGGTGTTCCGGACACGAGGGGGCCGCTGTGGTACGTCTGGTGGCTGGTCCGCTGCCAACCCTGGCGGGTGCTGCGCGGCGCCGTGATCGGCACGGCGTGGATGATCGGGCTGTCGGTCCGGCCGTACCTGGTCTCCCGCGCCGTCGATGACGGGCTGCGCGCGCACGACGCCCGAGCCCTGCTGCTCTGGGTCGCGGCAATCGTCGTCGCGGGGGCGGGGCTGTCGTACCTGGGCATCATGCGGCACCGCACGATGACCTTCGTTCGGGAGGACGCGACGGCCCGCTCCGCGGCGGTCCTGCTGCGCCAGCTGTCCCGGATCGGCGCGGTGCTGCCGCGCCGGCTCGCTGCGGGGGAGGTCGCCACGGTCGGCGGCTCCGACATCGGCTACACGTCGCAGGTGCTCACGATGACCGGCCCGGGCGTCGGCGCGGTCATCGCGTACGCGGTCATCGCCGTCGTGCTGTGGTCGGTCTCCCCGTTGCTGGCGCTGTGCGTGCTGCTGGGCGTGCCGGCGATCGCGCTGATCATCGGACCGCTGCTGCGCCGCCTGGAACGGGCGGAGTCGGTCTACCGGCACCAGCAGGGCGTCCTCACCACCCGGGCCGGCGACATCGTGGCCGGGCTGCGGGTGCTGGCCGGGGTCGGCGGCCGCGGCCTGTTCGCCCGTCGGTATGCCGCCCGCTCGCAGGACCTGCTCGCCGAGGGCTACCGGGTCGGCGCCGTCTACAGCTGGATCGACGCGTTGACGGTCGCCATACCGGGGCTGTTCCTTGCGGCCGTGGTGTGGCTCGCGCCCGAATGGCGGTCGCCGGCGACATCACGGTCGGGCAGATGGTGGCCGTCTACGGATACGTGGCGACGCTCATCGTGCCGGTCTGGTTCCTGCTGGAGGGCAGCTACGGGGTGATCCGGGGCCGGGTCGCCGCCCGCCGCATCATCGCCCTGCTCAACCTGACCCCGGACCACGTCGGCGGCCCGATTCCGCACAACGTCGGCGGGCCGACCCCGCAGGACGTGGGCGGGCCGGGAGTCGTACCCGATGCCCGCCGGCCGCAAGCCAGGTCCGCGCCGGAACGGCCCGCGGACCTGTACGACCCCGCTTCCGGACTGACCGTGCGCCACGGTCGGCTGATCGGCGTCGCCGCCGACGATCCGGCCGAGGCCATCGCCCTGGCCGACCGGCTCGGACGGTACGTCGTCAGCGACGTGACCTGGGGCGGCGTGCCGCTGACCGGGATCGCGCTCGACGAGGTACGCACCCGAATCCTGGTCGCCGACCACGACTCCTACCTCTTCGCCGGGACCCTACGGGACATCCTGCGTGGCCGGGAGGCGAGCGCCGTCGCCCGGGCGGGGAACGGCGACGACCGCGCCCAGGCAGGGAACGGCGACACTGTCGCCCGGAAGGTAGGCGCTGACCACCGGGTCACGGCGGCCCTGCGTACCGCGTCCGCGGAGGACGTCGCCGACGCGCTGCCGGACGGGCTCGGCACCCCGATCGACACCCGGGCCCGCACGCTCTCCGGCGGCCAGCGCCAACGGGTACGGCTGGCCCGGGCGCTGCTCGCCGAACCAGAGGTGCTGATCCTCATCGACCCGACGTCGGCAGTGGACGCGCACACCGAGGCGCGGATCGCCGAACGGCTGCGCGCGGCGCGGGCCGGGCGGACCACCATCGTGCTCGCCACGTCACCGTTGCTGCTCGGGCACGCCGACACGGTCGCGCATCTGAGCGAGGGTCGGATCGTCGCCACCGGCATGCACGCCGAACTGCTCGAACGGGACCGGGGCTACCGGCAGTTGGTGGCCAGGGGCAGCGAGGCCCTCGACTTCGAAGACTTCAGCCGGGGCCGAGGGAGCGTTGCGGTGAGCCGGCTGCCGGTAGCGGACCGGACCGCCGTACGACGGGCGATGCGGGACCTCGTCGGCCGGGACCGACGCGCGGTCCTGGTCGTGCTGGTGCTGCACGGTGCCGCCGCGATCGCCGGACTCGCCGCGCCGTGGCTGCTCGGCAGAATCGTCGACCAGGTCTCCGCCGGCGCGGGCGTCGCCACCGTGGACCGCCTGGCGCTGGCGATCGGCGGATGCGTGCTGGTGCAGGCGCTGCTCTCCCGGTACGCCCAGTACGCCGGCCACCGATTCGGGGAGCGGGCGGTTGCCCGGCTGCGCGAGGAGTTCATTCGCAAGACGCTCGGCCTGCCCGTCTCCGTCGTCGAGCGGGCCGGCTCCGGGGACCTCGCCACCCGCAGCTCGGTCGACGTGTCGACCGTCGGGACCACCGTCCGCGACGTGGTGCCCACCATGGTCATCGCGTCGGCGCAGCTGACGCTGCTGTTCGGGGCGATCTTCCTGCTGCACCCGCTGCTCGGCCTGGTCGCGCTGGCCGGGCTGCCGCCGATCTGGGCGGCGAGCCGCTGGTACCTGCGGCGGGCCAGCTCCGCCTACCTCGCCGAGGGCGCCGCCACCGCCGAGCTGACCGAGACGCTGACCACCACCGCCGAGGGCGCGCGCACCGTGGAGGCGCTGCGCCTCACCGATGACCGGATCGGGCACGGCACGGAACGCATCGCCCGGGTGTGGGCCACCCGACGGGCGACGCTCGCGCTGCGGACCGTGTTCTACACCGTGGTGGAGGCCAGCTATCCGTTGCCGATCGCCGCGGTGCTGCTGGTCGGCGGATTCCTCCTGTCCAAGGGGATGGTCTCGCTCGGTGAGGTGGTCGCCGCCGCGCTCTATCTCCAGCAGGCGATCGAGCCGTTGGACCGGATCCTGCAGTGGACCGAACAGGCGCAGCGCGGCTTCGCGTCGTTCGCCAGGGTGCTCGGCGTCGGCCAGGTGCCGCCGGAGCAGCCCGGCAAGGCGTCCGCGCCACCAGGGGAGCGGCTCGTCGTGCGCGGCGCCCGATTCTCGTACGCCGACGGCCACGACGTCCTGCACGGCATCGACCTGGAGGTACGGCCCGGCGAGCGGCTGGCCGTCGTCGGCCCGTCGGGCGCCGGGAAGTCCACCCTGGCCCGGCTGCTGGCCGGGATCGATGCGCCGCGACACGGTGTGGTCAGCATCGGCGGCTGCCCGATCACCGACCTGGACCCCGCCGAGCGCCGCCGCCGGATCGCTCTGGTCACCCAGGAACACCACGTCTTCATCGGCTCGGTGCGCGACAACCTCGCCTTCGCCGCGCCGGACGCGTCCGACGACCAGATGCGGTCCGCGCTGGTCGCCGTCGGCGCCGACTGGTACGCCGAGCTGCCCGACGGTCTCGACACGGAACTCGGCGACGGGGCACGGCACCTCGGGGCGGCCGAGGCGCAGCAGCTCGCGCTTGCCCGGCTGGTGCTCGCCGACCCGCACACGCTGATCCTCGACGAGGCGACCGCCGCGCTGGATCCGACCACCGCTCGGCGTACCGAGCGGGCGCTGGCCGCCGTGCTCACCGGCCGGACCGTCATCGCGATCGCGCACCGGCTCAACACGGCGCACGACGCCGACCGGGTTGCCGTGATGGAGGACGGCCGGATCACCGAACTGGGCAGCCACGACGAACTCGTCCGCGCCGACGGGGCGTACGCCTCCCTCTGGCGCTCCTGGCACAACTGAACACGTCGAAGCCCTCGGGTTCGGTCCGGATGAACCGCGGCGCGCCGGAAACCCCTGCTCCGCGAGGAACCGCACGAAGGCGTGCACGGCCGGAGCCGCGGACCGGCGTCGGACTGTGCCACCGAGGCGTGTCGCGCTGTTGATTCCCCGGACAGGCGCACTCCGGTCCGCTCTCAGCGGGCATGGGCACCCGGCTGGTCTGGTCCGATGGGTGTTAACGCAGACCCGTGGCGGGCTGGTGGTCGAAAATGAGGCGTGCAACGAGTTCGGCCGCGAAGCCAGTTCACCTACGACAAGGCGCGACTAGGTCGCAGCCCGCGTCCACCACCGGCTTCACCTCGTCGCCGAGGCTGAGCACCCAGGTCAGACCGTCGCGCGTGCCGAGATGGAGGACCTTGCAGAGGTCCTCCACGGCTCGTTGCGGTGTCGGGCAGGTCGGGGCGGGCGAGGGGCAGCAGCACCCGGGGGGCGCGGTCGAGCACCGCGGCCACCGGCGGCGTGTCGGCGAGCTGGTCGCCCCGGTAGGACATCCGCTCCTGCGGCATCGACACGCTGGTCAACGCCTGAACGGCGGCACGATCCGGGGCGGTAAAGGCGATGTGCGCCTCGTGGGCCTCACCCGAGGACGTCATGGGGCTGAGCCAAAAGTCTGGCCGGTCGACGCCATAGCCGATCACGTCACCGAACTCCATCAGCCGGCGGGCGGCCAACGGAGCGAGGACGGCATCGTAGAAGGCGGCGCTGGCGAAAACGTCACGGGTCTGAATGCCCAGGTGGTCGAGCATGGGAGCGGCCTCCTTCGACTGCGGTCAGCACAAGGCTAAGGATGGGCTGTGACACTTCCCAGAGAAGCGCTTCCGTATTGGCTCGGCGCGTCACCTGCGTCCGGCGCAGGTTCAGACCGACAACGGGTGCACGGTCAGGCATCGCAACCGGAGTCCGGCCAGTCTTCGACCGGCTAAGGGGCAGACCGGCGGGGCCTAGGCTGGGCAACAGAGTGACGGATCGAGCAGTGGCGCCGACGCGAGACGCCGGAGGACGACAGCTGACTGTCCGAAGCGCATCGTCAGCACAAAGAACTGTCCGACACCTTCCGAAGCCGCTGAGAGGAGCTCGTCGTCATGCAGAGCCTGTGCCCTTGCCCCATGCCCTTCGGGCCGCGCTGATGATGGAGAAACCCAGGAGGGTCGCACCCCCGAACTGCCAGCCCCCGTTGAGCGACCCTGCCGTCCGTGGTCTCTGGCTTGCGATCACCACCCTGGCCGCCGTGATCGTCGGCGCCGCTGGCGGGCTGCTCGGCTGGGCCGGAGGCATGAACCCGCCAACCGCGATCCTCACTGGAGGTGGTGCCTTCGCCGGCACCATCCTGATCATCCTCACGGTGTTGCGTTTTAACGCCGGTTCAACCGAATAACCGGCCGACACGAAGGTTCTCCCGACGAACTACCGGATGCTGTCGGCGCGTCGAAGGCGGCCCGGGCGCATCGAGATCTGGCCCAGCAGCGGGTTCCCGGCGAGTTGAAGCTGCGCATTCACGAGCCGGACGCCGACCAGCACCAGCTCGTCATCGAGATCGTCACCGACGACATGCCGTTCCTGGACGACTCGGTGACCGCCCTGCTCAACTCGCATCACCTCGACGTGCACCTGCTGGCCCACCCCCTGGTGTGGTCCGCCGGGAGCCGCTGGGCCGGTTGACCGAGGTGTCGGCCGATGTCGAGCCGGACGACGCGATCGCCGGCGACCTGGTCGAGAGCTGGATGCAGATCGAGATCGACCCGGTGCCCCGACGCGGCCGAGCGGAAGAAGCTGCGTCGGGACCTGCAGCCGGCGCTCACCGACGTCCGTGAGGCCGTAGAGCAGTGGCCCAAGGTGCGGCAGCGGCCCTCGCGCTCGCCGACGAGCTGGCCGCCGGGCCAACCCCGGACAAACCGGCTGCCGGTGCCGGTGGTCCGCCGCGAGGTCGCCGAGGTGCTCGACCGCTCCGGGCTGAGCCAGGGCAGCCACTCCGGCAGGCGCCCTTCCGGTTCAAGGTCTACCGGTACGCAGAGCCGATGATGCTCTCCGCGGTGCTGCCGGTGCTGCACTTGCTCGGCGCAAAGGTCGTCGACGAGCACACGTACGAGGTGGACCGCGTCGACGGGTGGGTCTTCTTGTACAACTTAGGCCTGCAACCGCCCGTGGGGCACCAGGACCGGGCCGAGGTGCGCCCCGCATGCGGGGAGGCCTTCGCCCTACGTCGCGTTCAAGATGGCCCACATGCGATCCGGAGCTGCCGGCGTCGCGGCCCAAGTTCGAGATCTTCGTCTACTCCCCCGGTTCGACGCCGTGCACCTGCAGTGCTGGCTATAGATGAACACCAACGCCCGGGGCGCCGCGGGAGTCGGTGACGCGGCACTTCCGCGAGCTGGGCCACGACACCCAGACCCGGACTTCATGGTGGTCGGCGTCGGCGACGTGTTCGGCAACGGCATGCTGCTGTCGGAGCACATCCGGTTGGTGGCCGCCTTCGACCACCGGCACATCTTCCTCGACCCGGCCCCGAACGCCTCGACCTCGTACTCAGGAGCGGAAGCGGCTGTTCGACCTGCCCCGCTGCGAGGACTACAACCGGGAGCTGATCTCGGCCGGCGGCGGGATACGCACTATCGCGACCGGGCTCCGCGGAAATAGGAAGCGTCTATCCGTGCCTTCGCGGAGGACTACGCCGGCCGACGATCAGGGAGCGGATTGGGGGACGCATTATGACCCGTGATGGCCCTCGACGCAGACAGGGGAAGTTTGGCTCGCACCCTCGAGCTGGCAGCAGGGTGATGGCGATAGTCCCCACACCGCCGCAGGTTTAGGGGCAAGATGGGGCGGTGCACCTTTTATGCTGCTGAATGGGTTGGCCGCGATCAGCCCCCTCGCGGGCCGGTGGTGGCGCGATGAACCGGACCCGGCTGTACCGCGAGGGACGTCTGGTCGACGAAAACTTCCCGCCAGACCAGGTGTCCACCCGGCTCGACGCGCACGAGGACGCCGTGGCCTGGTTGGACCTGTGCGACCCGACGGCGGAAGACCTCAACCTCGTGGCCGTGGAGTTCGGCCTGCACCAACTCGCGGTGAACAGCGTCGTCGAAGCGGCGCAGCGCGCCAAGCTCGACCGCTACGACACCCACCTCTTCGTGACCAGCTACATGGTGCGCCTGGATCCCGACGGCGGCGTGACCGCGAACGAGGTGTCCGCCTTCATCACCCCACGAGCGCTCATCACCGTCCGCCAAGACGACAGCTTCGACGTCGATGAGCTGTTGCTGCGCTGGGACGAAAACCGCGAACTCGCCCGGCACGGGGTCGCCTTCCTCCTCTACGGCCTGCTCGACCTGATCGTCGACTGTCACTTCACGGCCGTCCAGCAGCTCGACTCAGCATTCGAGCGGTTGGAAAACAAGCTGTTCGAGGACCAGAACACTTCACTCGAGGAAGTCCACCGACGAGCGCTCCACCACCGACGAGACCTCGTCCGGCTGCGGCAGGTCGCACTGCCCATGCGCGAGGTGGTGAACTCGGCCATGCGACCGACGATGCACATCGTCGACGCGCCCATGCTCCCCTACTACCAGGACGTGTACGACCACATCCTCCGCGTCATCGAATGGACCGACTCCCTGCGAGACCTCATCACCACCATGCTCGACGCCAACCTCATGGTACAAAGCAACCAGATGAACCTAACTGTCAAGCCCCGGGTTTGATGGAGAGTTGGTTAGCTGGTTTTCAGGGGTGCGGTGACCGGGTGGGTCATCGCGTGTAGTGCCTCGTGTTCGGCGGGTGGGACGTGGCCGAGCTCGCCGTGTAGCCGGCGGTTGTTGTACCAGTCGATGT
>JAEVHO010000074.1 GCA_016802835.1 Micromonospora sp. ATA32
TGTCGGCCGCGGCGCGGTCTCCGCCGGCGGCGACTGGGCCGGCAGCTGCCCCGGCCGCTCCGGCGTCGCGGTCGGAGTGCTCTCGCTCATGCCGCCACCTCGCGTCGCTCGGCGCCGTTGATTCGCTCGCTCATGCCGGTGCGCCTTCCATCAGGGACCCCGCCATGACGAGGTCGAGCACGGTGTTCTCGTCGAGTTCTCCGGCCGGCGCCTCGTGGACGAGCCGCCCCTCCCGCATGACCAGCACGCGGTCGGCCAGGCCGAGCACCTCGGGCACCTCGCTGGAGACCAGCAGCACCCCGACGCCCCGGGCGGCGAGCGCCCGGATCACCTGGTAGAGCTCGGCCCGGGCCCCGACGTCGACGCCCCGGGTCGGCTCGTCGAGCAGCAGCAGCCGGGTGTCGCCGAGCAGCCAGCGCCCGACGACCACCTTCTGCTGGTTGCCGCCGGACAGGGTGCGGACCGGCCGCCGTACGTCCCGCGGGCGCAGCTCCAGCGTCTCGGCGATCCGATCCGCCTCGGCCCGTTCCCGCCCGGCGTTGGTGAAGCCGAGCCGGGCGAAGCGGCTGAACGTGGCGAGCGTGACGTTGCGGTAGATCGGCTCGCCGAGCAGCAACGCCTGGCTCTTGCGTTCCTCCGGGGCCATTCCCAGCCCGGCCCGTACGGCGGCCCCGACGCTGCCGGGGCGCAGCTGCCGGCCGGACACGCGTACCGTGCCGGTCTCCGGGCGACGGGCGCCGAAGATGGTCTCCAGCAGCTCGGAGCGGCCGGAACCGACCAGGCCGGCGATGCCGACGATCTCCCCGGCGTGCACGGTCAACGACACGTCGGCGAACTCGCCCGCCCGGCTCAGGCCGTCCACCTGGAGCAGCTCGGTGGACGGCCGCGCCTCGGCGGGCCGGTCCGGGAAGACGTACTCGATGGTCCGGCCGGTCATCCGGCTGACCAGGTCCCGGGTCGGGGTGTCCCGGGCGGGCAGGTTGGCGGCCGTGGTGCGGCCGTCCTTGAGGACGGTGACCCGGTCACCGATCTCGCGGATCTCCTCCAAGCGGTGGGAGATGTAGATGACGGCGATGCCCTGCGTGGTCAGCTCCCGGATGATCCGGAAGAGGTTGCCGACCTCGTCGTGGGCCAGCACCGCGCTCGGCTCGTCCATGATGATCAGCCGCGCGTCGTGGGAGAGCGCCCGGGCCATGCTGACGATCTGCTTGCCCGCCGCCGGCAGGGCCCGGACCATCCGGCGGGGCGGGATCTCCGGGTGTCCGAGCCGCCCCAGGATCTCCCGGGTACGCCGGGCGGTGTGTCCCCGACGGACGAAGCCGAACCGGCGGGGCTCGTGGCCGAGGAACGTGTTCTCGGCGACCGACAGATCCTCGACCAGGTCGAGTTCCTGGTAGATCGTCGCGATGCCGGCCTTCATCGCCGCCTGCGGGTCGGCGAAGGTGACGGGCTGACCGAGCCACTCGACCTGCCCGGAGTCCGGACGGTGGGCACCGGAGAGCACCTTGATCAAGGTGGACTTTCCGGCGCCGTTCTGCCCGAGCAGGCAGTGCACCTCGCCGGCCCGCACCTCCAGCTGCACGCCGTCGAGGGCACGTACGCCCGGAAACGTCTTGACCACATCGGTGAGCCGCAGTACGACCTCGGAATTCATCGACGTTCCTCCGCGAGCTGAGACGGTTGCCGGTGACGAGCGCGACGGTGGTCTGGCCGGTGAGCACCCGATCGACGGCGACGGGGGCGGCGCCTCGCGCGGCCGCGCCGAAGCCGAGCGCCGAGGCCGTATCGACCAGATGCCTACAAGGGTTCCGCGACGGGGCGATGACCCCTCGGACATCGCTGCCGAGCGACCGTCTCCCTGGTCATGACGCCTCCCCGAAGGCCACGTCGCTGGCGAGTACGGCGGCACCGGCGACCCCGGCGCGCGGGCCGAGTTCCGACAGCACCACCGGTAGGTTGCCGGTGGCCAGTGGCAGCGACCGGCGGTAGACCACGCTGCGGATCTCGGCCAGCAGGATGTGCCCGAGCTGGGCGAGCCCGCCGCCGATCACGATCATCGACGGGTTGGTGAAGCTCACCAGCCCGGCCAGCACGCTGCCGACCCGCCGCCCCCCCGTCGCGGATCAGCTGGATGCAGGTCACGTCCCCCTCGCCCGCGCCCTCAGCCACGTCCACCGCGGTGACGGCGCCACGGGCGGTGAGCCGTTCGGCGAGCGCCGGCGAGACTCCGCTGCGCGCGGCGGCGGTCGCCTCGCGGGCCAGCGCGGCCCCGCTGAACAGCGCCTCCAGGCAGCCGATGTTGCCGCAGGAGCACATCGGACCGTGCGGGTCGACCTGGATGTGCCCGATGTCCCCGGCGCAGCCGTCGGTGCCCCGGTAGACCTCGCCGCTGAGGTAGATCCCGCACCCTATGCCGGTGCCGATCTTGACGAAGAGGAAGTCGTCCACCGAGTGGGCCACCCCGCCGTGCCGCTCCCCGATCGCCATGATGTTGACGTCGTTGTCGACCACCGCGGGACAGCCGTGCTCGCGGGTCAGCAGCTCCCGGACCGGGAACCGGTCCCAGCCGGGCATGATCGGCGGCGACACCGGTACGCCGTCGCGGAAGCTCACCGGCCCCGGCACCCCGATGCCGACCGCGTCGAGCCGCTCGTACGCGCCGTCCACCTTGGCCTTGTGCAGCAGTTCGTTGACCCGCTGGAGGGTCACCTTCGGGCCGGACCGGATCTCGGCCGGCTCGGCGTACGCGACGACCGGTTCGAGCCGGCCGTTGACCACCTCGACGTCCAGCGAGCTGGCGCCCAGGTCGACGGCCGCGAACCGCAGGTGCGGGTTCAGCTCGACCAGGGTGGAGCGGCGACCGCCGCGGGAGGCGGCGAGGCCGGCTTCGGCGACGTACCCGAGGGCCACCAGCCGTTCCAGCTCCGCGAGCAACCGGGGCCGGGGCATCTGCAGCCGGTCGCCCAGCTCGGCCCGGGACACCGCGCCCTCGTCGCGGAGCAACCGCAGCAGCCGCACGTGCAGAGGCTCGACCGTCCGCACGGGACCCACCTCCACATCGGGCTGGATTCACATCGGCGCAACGACGACGTGTTGTGTCCGACACAGTAGGAGCCTTCCGTACCGCCTGTCCAGAGCTTCAGCCATTCCGACGCCAACTTTTGTCCTTGCGAACAAAAGCTATTAGTGGATCAAGAAAAGCCCCCGGCGGTGGGCGCCGGACGGAACCCGGGCGGATGCACGTCGCCCCGCCGCGAAGTGCGCGGCGGGACGGGTGAGTTCGGCGGTCGGTCAGCGACGGGGTGCCGCGTTCCGCTTCTTCCTGAGCTTGCGGTCGTCGCGCAGCTCGACGTACGGCTCCTCGTCGGCCGGGTGGCCCGCGGCGATGGCCCGGCTCCGCTCCAGTTCGGCGTCGAACTCGGCGCCGAGCAGGATGGCGATGTTGCTCAGCCAGAGCCAGACCAGGAAGATGATCACGCCGGCCAGCGCGCCGTAGATCTTGTTGTACGAGCCGAAGTTGCTGACGTAGAGCGCGAAGAGGCCGGAGACCACCAGCCAGAGCACCACGGCGAGAACGCCGCCGGGACTCACCCAGCGGAAGCCGCCGTGCCGGGCGTTCGGTGAGGCCCAGTAGAGGATTGCGAACATCAGGCTGACCAGGACCAGCAGGACGGGCCACTTGGCGATGTTCCACACGGTGACGGCCGTGGAGCCGATGCCGATCGCGCTGCCCGCCTGCTCCGCCAAGCGACCGGTGAAGACCACGATCAGCGCGCTGGCCAGCAGCAGCACCCCGACGACCGCGGTGACGCCGACGCGGATGGGCAGGGTCTTCCAGATCGGGCGACCCTCCGACACGTCGTAGATCGAGTTGGACGCGCGCATGAAGGCGGCGACGTAGCCGGAGGCCGACCAGAAGGCGACGAGCAGACCGACGATCGCCGCCACGCTGGCGAGGCCCGCCGCGCCGTCCGCCTGGTTGATCGCCCCCTCGATGATCTTCCGGATGTTCTCCTCCGGCACCGTCTGGTTGACGGTGTCCTTGACCCCCTGGGTGGCGCTCGGCCCCAGCAGGCCGAGGATCGAGATGAGCACCAGCAGGCCGGGGAAGATGGAGAGCACCCCGTAGTAGGTCAGCGCCGCCGCCCAGTCGGTCAGGTTGTCGTCCTGGAACTCCTTGACCGTGCGGCGCAGCGCCGCCTTCCACCCGGCGCCGGGCAGCTCGGTCGGGCTGTCCGGCCCGTCGTCCGACCCGGGCAGGTCCCGGTCCGAGCCGTGCGGGGCGGCGGTCGCGGTGCCGGATTCGTCGCGGTCGCGCCCGCTGCGGGCGGAAGACTCGTCGGAGGCCATCGCCCCTCCCTCATGGTCGGCAGCGTCCCCCTCGACTTCCCCCGGCGGACTCGCCGATAACCCCCTACTTGTAGAGCAGCCGCCCCATCCGCCGGGACGCCACCGCCAGCCCGACGGCGGTCACCACCAACAGGTACGCGACGTCGATCAGCCAGGACCAGCCGGAAACGCCGACGGAGATGCCCCGGATCAGGTGGACCGAACGGTAGAGCGGGGTCGCCTCCACCACCCAGCGCAACACCGCCGGATAGGCCTGCGCCGGGACGAAGGTGCCGGAGAAGAGGAAGAGCGTGAACTGGGCCGAGCCCATCAGGTCGAAATCCTGCCAGCTACGCATGAACGTGGACAGCGCCATCCCCAGCGCACCGAAGGCGAAGCCGACGAGCACCGCGGCCGGGAAGGCGGCGACCGCTCGGGCGGCGCTGGTCAGGTCCATCGCCGCCATCACCACCAGGAACGCGGCCGAATAGAGGGTGCCCCGGATCATCGCCCAGCCCAGCTCGCCGAGGGCGATCTCGAACGGCCGCACCGGGGTCGCGATGATCCCGTCGTAGAGCCGCATGTATTTCATCTTGCCGAAGAAGTTGAAGGTGGTCTCCGCGAGCGCGCCGGTCATCGCCGAGGAGGCCAGCATCGCCGGGGCGACGAACGCCGCGTACGAGACGACCTGGCCACCGGGGAGGGTGAGGTCACCGACCAGCGCGCCCACGCCGATGCCGATGGAGAAGAGGTAGAGCACCGGCTCGAAGAAGCCCGAGATCAGTACCAGCCAGTACGCGGACTTGAGCGCCGCGACGTTGCGCTCGGCGACCGAGGCCGACCGGCGGGGCGCGCCCTCGAAGCTGACCAGGCGGGGCAGGACGAGACTGACCACGACACCCCTTCCCTAGAGGACGAGCTTGCGACGGAAGCTGCGCCGGGCCAGCAGCCAGCCGACCAGCGCCCAGGCCGCGAGGTAGAGCAGGTGGCCGGCGATCGACCACTGCGGAGCTACCCCGAGGGTCGCCGCCCGGCACAGGTCCACGCCGTGCCAGAGCGGCGTCGCGTACGCCAGCCAGCGCAGCGCCACCGGCAGCGACTCGACCGGGAAGAAGATGCCGGCGAAGAGCGTCATCGGGATCACCGCGAAGCGGAACAGCAGGGCCAGATAACTGTCGCTGGGCGCCCAGGAGCTGAACGCGAAGGTGGGCGCGGCCACGGCCAGCCCGAGCAGCAGGACCACCGGCAGGGTGGCCACCGCCCAGGGCGACCGCAGCGCGCCGAACACCGCCATCACCAGCAGGAACGCGGCACCGGTGGTGAACACCCGGAACAACACGAAGGCGAGGTGGCCGCCGAGAATGTCACCGACCCGCAGCGGCGCCGCGCTCTGCGCGAAGTAGGTCTTGATCCACTGGAAGTTGCTGAGCACCGGCCAGGTCGACTCGCCGATCGCCACCTGGAGGGCGGTGGAGGCGAGCAGGCCCGGCACGATCCAGTCGAGGTAGCGGACGCCGCCGACGCCCTGGTCGACGTACGCCCCGACGCCGACGCCGAAGCCCAGCACCGTGAGCACCGGCAGCAGGAACGAGGAGAAGACACCCGCCCGCCAGGTGCGCCGATAACCGACCAGGTAGTGGGCCAGCACCGCCAGCGCCGGCACCCTGGGCAGCGCCGGTCGGTCCCGCTCCCGCCGAGCCGTCTGGTGCGCCACGCTCACCCCGACCACCCCCGTCTCACCGTCCGAGCACCACGGCCTTCCTACCCCCGGGGTACGACAGACCGTGGGCGACTCTACGGCGCGCGGCCCGGCACTTCTCCCGATTTCCGGCAGGCTTGGGGCGGACCGGTCAACCCGCGGTCGGCAGCACCCGGAATCGGAGGTTCGTCACCTGCTCCGCCGGCGCGACCCGTCGGCGAGGGAGGCGCCAGGGAAGAAATGGACGCGCCCACCACCAGCAGGGTTCGCAGCGGCGGGTCGGTCGCCGGCACGCTGAACCAGATCGCGGCAAAGATGCCGAAATAGGGGTCTCCTGACGTTGTCGTGGGTCGGGTTTCATGATCGTCCGGGTAGAGGTGGGCATAGGCCGCCGCGGCGGAGCATGGCCATGGTGATCAGGGCGTGGGCGGAGTGGTAGCCGTAGCCTTGGCGGGTCAGCAGCCGCAGGTGGGTGTTGTTCGCCTCGATCCGCGCGTTGGACAGTCCACAGTCGAGCGTGTTGTGGATGGCGGTCAGGTGGTTGCGGATCGTGGCGTCGAGTTTGACGAACGGCGGTAGGCGGCTGCGGGATGCCCAGCGTAGCCAGGCGGCGAGCAGCAGTTTGCCGTTGTCGCCTTTGACCGCGACGATCTCGCGGAGTTGTTCTTTGAGCAGGTAGGCCCGATACAGCGGTTTGTTGGTGGCCTGGATCGTGGCCAGGGTCGCCTGCTGGGACTCGCTGAGGGCGTCCGGGTTGCGCCGCAACGCCCAGCGGGCGCCCTTGAGCATCCGGGAGACGTCGCTGCGGCCGCCTTTGCCGCCGCGGGCGGTGTTCCACACCTGGCGGCGGACCTTGTCCAGGGCGTCGCCCGCCCATGCCACCAGGTGGTAGGGGTCCAGGCAGCGCACCGCCTGCGGCGCCCGCTCGGCGACCACACTGTTGATCCATTCGGCGGCGTCGGCGGACACGTGCGTCAGCTGCGCGGCCCGCTCGGCGCGAGGTCGTCGAAGAACGCGGCCACGGTGGCCTTGTCCCGCCCGGCCCTGGCCCAGATCAGGCGGCCGGTATCGTGATCGACCACGACGGTCAGGTACCGCTGCCCTTTGCGGTAGGCCACCTCGTCGATCCCGACCCGGCGCAGCCCGGCCAGCCGGTCGGTGCCGCCGCTGGCCTCGGTCACGACCCGGCCGGCGATGCCGGTCACCGCCCGCCACGACACGCGCAGCAACTGGCTCACCGTGGACGCGGCGGCGCGGGCGGCCAGCCACGCGCAGGTGTCCTCGAACGCGGCGGTGAACCGCGAACCGTGCCGGGCCCAGGGGGCCTGCACCACCGTGGGGCCGTGAGTCGGGCAGTCGACCCGCGGCGCGGCAGCCTCGATGAGCACCCGAACGACGCCGAAGTCCAGATGCCGCCAGCGGCGCACCCCGCCGCCGCGGTCGTACCACGGCGCCCGCCTGCCGCAGCGTCCGCAGCGGCGCACCGCGCCCTTACGCGCCCGCACTCCGACGACCAGTACCTCGCCGTCACCGTCGTCAGCCTCTTCCACGTTCAGCGACTCGACGACCACCTGCGGCAGCCCCAGTAGCCGCTGCCATATCCTTGTATCACGCACGCCGTTTCCCGATATGCCCCGATTCCGATCTCGACAACCGGAACCGTAGGCCGGGCAACGGCGTGCGCTGCTACGACGCGCTCAACCCACCCACGACAACGTCAGTAGAGCCCGAAATAGAGTGCCGTCAGTCCGCCCTGACGCCGCGACAACGCTTCCACAGTAGAGATTGATCTCCCCGTTCGTTCCGCTGATGCTATGCGGACCCGCCCTGCCGCAGCGCCCCGGGAATCAGTCGACCAGGGTGCGGCCGGTGAGGTGCAGGAAGACGTCCTCCAGGCTGCTGCGCCGGACCAGCACGCTGGCCGGGGTGAGCCCGAGCGCGGCCACCTCGGCCACCGCCGCGTCGCCGTCGGCCACGTAGAGCAGGACCCGGTCGGGCAGCACCTCGACCCGCTCCCCCAGCCCGGCCAGCTTGCCGGCGAACGGCTCCTGCGACTCGGCCGCGAAGCGCAGCTCCACGACCTCCCGAGTGGAGTGCCGCTCGATCAGCGACCGCGGCGAGCCCTCGGCGACGATCCGGCCGCCGTCCATCACCACCAGGCGGTCGCAGAGCTGCTCGGCCTCGTCCATGTAGTGGGTGGTGAGCACCAGCGTCACGCCCTGCTGCTTGAGCCGGAACAGCCGCTCCCAGACCAGGTGCCGGGCCTGCGGGTCCAGCCCGGTGGTCGGCTCGTCGAGGAGCACGAGCTCCGGGTCGTTGACCAGCGCGCGGGCGATGGTGAGCCGGCGCTTCATGCCGCCGGAGAGCGGCTCGACCTTGCTGTCGGCCCGCTCGGTGAGCTGGACGAAGTCGAGCAGCTCCGCCGCCCGTTCCCGAGCCACCTTGCGCGAAATGCCGAAGTAGCGGGCGTAGGTGGTCAGGTTCTCCCGGACGGTCAGCTCCGGGTCGAGATTGTCCAGCTGGGGACAGACGCCGAGCCGGGCCCGGATCGCCGGACCGTCCCGGACCGGGTCCATGCCGAGGATGCGCAGCTCACCATCGGTCGGCGGGGAGATGCAGCCGACCATCCGCATGGTGGAGGACTTGCCGGCGCCGTTGGGCCCGAGGAAGCCGAAGGCCTCACCGGCGCGCACCTCGACGTCGATGCCGTCGACGGCGGTGAAGTCGCCGAACCGCTTCACCAGCCCCCGAGCCTGGATAAGTGGTGGAGTCACCGCCCGACCCTAACGGCCACCTCCGACACCTCCACCTGATTTACCCGGCCGAGGGTGACAACCCGTGCACCGCATTGACGTGTATCGTCCCCGCTGTGTCGCCAGTCCGTTCTCCAGACGGTTCACTGCCGCCCTCACGACCAGCCGGCTCCACCGACGCCGCAACCGACCTCGGTCGGGCGGGATCACCGCCTCGACCGGCGGCGGCGCCCGCCGCGGAGACGGTGGTCGATGAGGCCGGCGACCTGACCGGGCAGAGCGCCGGCGTCGCAGCTCGGGTATCCGGGGTCGGCAGCCGCGCGGACGGGGAATCGCCGGACCTGGCCGCCCGGTTCGAGGACGAGAAGCCGGGCAGGGTGCTGTCCGGGCCGGTCGGCCTCGTGCTCACCGGCGCGGCGCTCGCGGTCGGCGCGCTCTCCCTCTGGCAGGTGTTCCGACCGCTGCCCCAGGGCAGCAAGTACTACCTGATCATCTTCCTGGCCGGTGTCCTGCCGCTGGTCTTCCTCGCCTACCCCGCCGACCTGCGACTCCGGGCCCGCCTGGGGAGCTTCGCCCGACGGCCCCGGACCCGCCCGGGCGACACCGGCCAGCCGGGCGAGACAGGCCAGCCCGGCAGCACCGGCCAGCCGGCCGACCCGGGCCGCCGGCCGGCCAGCGGCCGACCCACCGCGGTGGACTGTGCCCTGGCCGCCCTGGCGCTGACCACCTGCCTGTATCCCGTGTTACCGATCCCGCTCGGCACGGGCGGCGGCGGGTACAACGCATTCCTCGACCGGCAGGGCCTGCTCGTGCCGCTGGACCTGGCCATGGGCACCGTGCTGCTACTCCTGCTGGTGGAGGCCTGCCGGCGTACCACCGGCTGGATCCTGCCCGCGGTCTGTCTGCTGTTCCTCGGCTACGGCTACTACGGCGGGCTGCTGCCACAGTCCTGGCCGGTCGCGCACGCGGGACTCGATTTCGCTCAGTTGATCGACGCGTTCTACAACTCCGACAGCGGCTTCTACGGCACCCCGCTCGACGTCGCCGCCTCGTACATCGTGCTCTTCACCATCTACGGAGCCGTGCTCGATCTCTCCGGCGCCGGGCGGTTCTTCGTGGAGCTGTCCGCCGCGGCGTTCCGCCGCTCGCGCACCGCCGCCGGACGGACCGCCGTCGCCTCCGGTTTCCTGCTCGGCACCGTCTCGGGGTCCGGCGCCGCGACGACCGTGAGCATCGGCGCCGTCACCTGGCCGATCCTGCGTCGGGCCGGCTATCCACCAGAGCGGGCCGGCGGCATGCTGGCCGCGGCGGGAGTGGGCGCGATCCTGTCCCCACCGACCCTGGGCGCGGCGGCGTTCATCATCGCCGAATACCTCGGCGTCTCGTACCTGCGAGTGCTCGGCTGGGCCACCGTGCCCACGGTGCTCTACTACCTCGGGATCCTGCTCTCCGTGGAGATCGACGCCCGGCGCTCCGGCGTACGTCCGGTGGTGATCGACAACAGCTCGCCCTGGCGGTTGCTCCTCCGGTTCGGCTATCACTTCGCCTCGTTGATCACCATCATCGTGCTTCTCGCCGTCGGCGTGTCGGCGACGAGGGCGGTGGTCCTGGCCACCGTCCTGGCCGCCGGGCTGTCCTTCCTGGACCGAGCGCACCGACTCACCCCGGCACGACTCGTGACCGCCCTGGTCACTGGCGTACGCAGCGTCCTCGCGGTGACCGCCGTCTGCGCCGCCGCGGGCATCATCACGGCGACCACGACGAAGACCGGCCTCGGCCCGCAGGCGGCGGCGCTGCTGGTCGGTGGGGCCGCGGCGGTCACGTCGGACCCGACCCTGGTGCTGGTGCTCACCGCGCTGCTGGCCGCCCTCGCGCTCAGCCTGCTGGGCCTGGCCGTGCCGGTCACCGCCTCCTTCGTGATCGGTTGGGTGATCATCGGCCCGGCCCTGCTCGATCTGGGCGTGGCGGCGCCGGCCGCGGCGATGTTCGTCTTCTATTTCGCGGTCCTGTCCGAGGTGTCCCCGCCGACCGCGCTCGCCGCCGTGGCCGCCGCCGCGGTCACCGGAGGTCGGCTGGTGCCGACCATGTGGCAGACCCTGCGCTACGCGCTGCCGGCCTACCTGACGCCGGTCGCCTTCGTGATCACCCCGGCCGGACTCGGGCTGCTCGGCATCGGCGGTGCACCGCGGATCGCCTTCGCCGGCGCGGTGACGGCGCTCAGCGTCGCGGTGTTGGCCGTCGCGGCGGGCGGTTGGCTGCCCGGGATCGGCCCGGCCGGTGTCCCGGAGCGGATTCTGGGCGCGATCGCCGGCGTGACCCTGCTCTGGCTCGAACCCGTACCCGTCACGGTCGGGGTCGCACTGGCCGCCGTCGCAGCGGCGGGTGTGCTCGTACGACGCGGATCCGTCGGCCGGACCGGCGGGCCACGAGCCGGATCACCGGAAGACCTGAGGGAGGACGAACAGTGAGAGGGAACAGCGTGCGGCTCGCCGCCGGCGTGGCGGTATCCGCCCTTGTCGCCGTGGGCACCGCGGGTTGCGGGGGCCGTCAGGGTGACGCGGCCAAGGACGACGCCGCCAGCAAGGTCACCTGTGAGGTGACCCGCGAGACCCGGGTCGGCATCGCGACCGGCAATGCGACCGGCGTCTACTACGTGGTCGGTAACGCCCTCGCCGGTCAGTTGTCGGGGGCGACCGGCGGCAAGCTCACCGGCACCGCCGCGGAGACCGGCGCCTCGGTGCAGAACATCGAGCAGCTGGTCAGCGGCCAGTACGACGTCGCCTTCTCCCTGTTCGACACGGCGGTCAACGCGGTGCAGGGCAAGGGCAGCTTCAGCGCCCCGCAGCCGGTCGAGGCGCTCGCCCGCATCTACGACAACTACACGCAGGTCGTGGTCCGGGCAGACGCGGGCATCACCTCGGTGGCCGACATGAAGGGCAAGCGGATCTCCACCGGTTCCCCCAAGTCCGGCACCGAGGTGATCGCCAACCGGCTGCTCCAGGCGGCGGGCCTGGATCCGGCCAAGGACATCCAGGCGCAGCGCCTCGACCTGACCAAGACGGTCGAGGGGGTCAAGGACGGCAGCGTCGACGGCTTCTTCTGGTCCGGTGGTCTGCCCACCGGCGGACTCACCGACCTGTTCACCACCGCCGGCGACAAGGTGACGTTCATCGACATCACGTCGCTGCTGCCGAAGCTGACCGAGCTGAACCCGGCCTACCAGGCGGGGACGATCGGCCGAGACGCGTACAAGACGGCGGCGGACACCCCGACCATCGTCGTGCCGAACGTCCTGCTGGTCCGCAAGGACCTGGACGCCAACGTCGCCTGCGCCATCACCCGGACGGTCTTCGACAAGAAGGACGCCCTGGCCCAGGCGAACCCGGCCGCGAAGGGCATCAGCCTGGACAACGCCCGCAAGACCGAGCCGGTCCCGCTGCACCGCGGCGCGGCCAAGGCGTTGCAGGATCTCGGCGGACGCTGACCCCGGTCGTCGGGCCCGGTACGCCGGGCCGGGCCCGACCTCCCCGTTCCGGCTTCCGGCCACCGTCGGCAGGGGTCCGGTACCGGTCAGACGTCGGCGGGGGCGGTCGACGCGCGGGCGGCGGCGACCAGCTGGTCGGTCTCGGCGAGCACGGCCTCATCGTCGACCGGCGTTCCCGGGTCGTAACGGACCGTCCAGGTCAGGCCGTCCCGGCCGGCCACCCGCCGGGCCGCGATCCGGCCTGCGCCGCCGGGCACCTGGTGGTGCGCGGTGTACGCCACCGAGCGGGTGACCCGGGCCCGCACCTGGTGCGGCAGGTCGCCCGGGTCCACCAGCAGGTAGGTCTCCGCCGGGCAGTCGGCCACCACGAGATAGCCGTCGCGCTCGGCGACCGGATCGGCGGGCGTGACGGCCAGCTCCCGGCCGGACCAGACCGCCTTGAGGATGTCGTGCCAGCCCAGCCGGTGCGCCCGGCCGGGCAGCCAGAGCCCGAGGTTGCTGGCCACCACGACGCCGTCGCCCTCGCCGTTGCCGGCGGCGGCCCAGGCCAGCACGCGCTCGTCGGCGGCCAGCGGCGGCCGGTCGGCCGGCGGCAGCTTCGGTTTGCGGTTGAACAGCCCCATCACAGTCCTCCCGCGGCCTGCTCGCGCAGCGCCCGCGCGTGCTGCTCCAGCGAGAGCAGTTCCCCGAAGAGCGCGAAGTACTCGTCCTTGTGGTTCACCGGGTTGATCCGCTGGATCTTGGACTTCAGGTCCTTGATCCGGGCGGTGACCGACCCGAACTGCAGCCGTGCCATCGTGATCGAGACGTACCGCGGGTCGGGCTCGCCGTCGATCCGCAGCGGCTCCACGGCCAGCTGGCCGACCACGGCGGCGGCGGCCAGGTCGGCGCAGGCGTCGCGGACCGCCTCGATCCAGACCGCGCCGCCGGTCGCGGAGGCGGCCCCGCCGGCCTGCGCGACGGCCGCCCGCACCGCCACGTGTACGGGGTGCAGGTATTCGGCCGCCTCGATCGCGTCGAACATCGGGCCGGCGAGCACCGGCTCCTGGAGGGCGAGCTTCAGCGCCTCCCGCTCGACCATGAACTGCGGGCTGTCCACGGCCGGCTCGGGGCGCGACGGTGCGGGGCGGCCGGCGGGGGTGGCGTCCCGCGCCGCGGTCGCCGGCGGTGCGGAGGCGGCGGCGAGCACGGCCCGTTGCACCGGCTCGATCTCCATGCCGAGGTCCCCGGCCAGCTTGCGGACGTACTCCGGGCGCTTCTCCCGGTCCTTGATCTTCGCCACCAGGGGCGCGGCCCGGCGCATCGCCTCCACCCGGCCGTCGACGGTGTCGAGGTCGTACCGGTTGATCACGTGACGCAGCGCGAAGTCGACCAGCGGCTCGCGGCGCGCGACCAGGTCGCGCACCGCCAGGTCGCCCTTGGCCAGCCGCAGCTCGCACGGGTCCATGTTGTCCGGGCTGACCGCGATGAAGGTACGACCGACGAAGCGCTGGTCGTCCTCGAAGGCGCGCAGCGCCGCCTTCTGCCCGGCGGCGTCCCCGTCGAAGGTGAAGATGATCTCGCCAGCCACCGCGTCGGTGTCCAGCAGCAGCCGGCGCAGCACCCCGATGTGGTCGGCGCCGAAGGCCGTACCGCAGGTCGCCACCGCCGTGCTCACGCCGGCGAGGTGGCAGGCCATCACGTCGGTGTAGCCCTCGACGATGACCGCCCGGCCCTGCTTGGCGATCTCCCGCTTGGCCTGGTCGATGCCGTAGAGGACGTGCGACTTCTTGTAGATCGGCGTCTCTGGCGTGTTGAGGTATTTCGGGCCGTCGTCGTCGGCGAAGAGTTTCCGGGCGCCGAAGCCGATCACGTCGCCGGCGAGGTCGCGGATCGGCCAGAGCAGCCGGCGGCGGAACCGGTCGATCAGGCTGCCGGAGCGGGACTCCCGGGACAGCCCTGCGGTGACCAGCTCCTGGCTGGTGAAGCCCTGCTGCCGCAGGTGCTTCGTGAGCAGATCCCAGGCGTCCGGGGCAAAGCCGCAGCCGTACCGCTCGGCCGCCGCCCGGTCGAAGCCACGTTGGGCGAGGAACTCCCGAGCCGGTCGGGCCCCGGCGGTGCTGAGCTGAGCCCGGTAGAACTCGACGGCGGCGGCGTGCGCGGCGACCAGCCGCTGCTTCTGCCCCTGCTGCGGCCGGGTACGCGGCGCGGCGTTGCCGTTCTCCTCGTACCGCAGCTGGATGCCGGCGCGGCCGGCGAGCCGTTCGACTGACTCGGTGAAGCTGAGGTGCTCGGCGTCCATCAGGAACTTGATGGCGTCCCCACCGGCACCACAGCCGAAGCAGTACCAGACATTGCGGGCAGGCGAGACGTTGAACGACGGGCTCTTCTCGTCGTGGAACGGGCAGAGGCCCTTGAGGTTGCCGCTGCCGGCGGACTTGAGGGTGACCGTCTCCGAGATGACGTCCCCGATCGAGGTGCGTTCCCGGACCAGCGCAATGTCCTCGTCCCGGATCCGCCCAGCCATCTGTGCCACCCCCCTCGGCGTACATCCTGCCCTGCCGGACCGACCATCCGCCGCCGGGGGGACGGGCGTGTGGCGAACGACGCCGCCGGTTCGCCCGGATCGGGGGGTCAGCTCGGGCCGCGGTGGAACCAGCGGGTGACCGGGGGCGGCTCCTCCTCCTCGTACGACCGGGCGGCGCGCACGGCGGCGGCCAGGCCGGACCGTCGCGCCCGGGCCAGGTGCGGGTTCGCCATCGGGTCGCGCGACATGTCCCGCAGCAGCGCCACGGCCAGTCCGAGCATCACCACCACGAACGGCAGCGCGACCAGGATCGTGGCCTGCTGCAGAGCGGCCAGGCCGCCGGCGAGCAGCAGCGCGGCGGCGACGGCGCCGATCAGCACGCCCCAGAGCACCACCACGCCCCGATGCGGTCGCAGCGCACCCTTGGAGCTCAACGAGCCCAGCACCAGCGCCGCCGAGTCCGCCCCGGTGATGAAGAAGAGCGCGACCAGCACCGACGCCAGCACCGTGGTCACCGCCGCCAGCGGCAACGCCTGGAGCAGCCCGAAGAGCGCGTTCTCAGTACTCTTTCCGACGTCCGTGACCAGGTCCCGGGTGCCGGTCATCTGCACCCGCAGCGCGGTGCCGCCGATGATGGCGAACCAGACGACGCTGGCGGCGCTGGGCACCAGCAGCACGCCGGTGACGAACTGCCGAATCGTCCGGCCCCGGGAGATGCGGGCGATGAAGATGCCGACGAACGGCGCCCAGGAGATCCACCACGCCCAGTAGAAGATCGTCCACCCGCCGAGCCAGGCCGGATCCGTGAACGCCCCGGTGCGCGTCGACATGACCATCAGGTGGCTGAGGTAGTCGCCCACCGAGGCGGGCAGCACCTCCAGCGTGTAGATCGTCGGCCCCACCACGAAGATGAAGGCCATCAGCCCGACGGCCAGCACCACGTTGGTGGTCGACAGCCACTTGATCCCCTTGTGCAGGCCGGTGAAGGCCGAGATGACGAAGGCCGCGGTGAGCGCCGCGATGACCACCAGCTCGACCCCGGTGCTGTCCGGCATGTCGGTCGAGGCGTCCAGCCCGGCGGCGACCTGGAGGGCCCCGAGCCCGAGACTGGTCGCCGAGCCGAAGACGGTCGCGAAGACCGCGAGCAGGTCGATCGCCTGCCCGATCGGGCCGTACGCCCGCGCGCCGAGCAGCGGCTCGAAGGCGGCCGAGATCCGGCTCCCGCGCCCCTTGCGGAAGGTCGAGTACGCCAGCGCCAGCGCGGCGACGGCGTAGATCCCCAGGGATGCAGGGTCCAGTGGAAGAGGGTGTACTGCATGGCCACCGCCGCGGCGGCACCGGTCTGCGGCTCGACGCCGGCCGCCGGTGGCGGGGCGGCGTAGTGCTGGATCGGCTCGGCCACCGCGTAGAAGACCAGGCCGATGCCCATGCCGGTGCTGAACATCATCGACACCCAGGCCAGCGTGCTGAATTCCGGTTCGTCGTCGTCCGCGCCGAGCCGGATCCGCCCGAACCGGGAGGCTGCGAGGACGACGGAGAGCACCAGGAAGCCGTCCGCCGCGACGACGAACAACCAACCGAACGTGCTGATCGCCCAGGCCAGCCCGGCCTCGCCGAAGCCGGCGAGCGAACGACGGCCGAACAACCCCCAACCGACCACCGCCAGCACCCCGACCACGCCCAGCACCAGCACCACCGGGTCGGTCCGCCCCGTCCCGGTCGGGCTCTCCCGCATCTGCTCCGCCATGGTCACCCCCTGCCCATCCTGATCGGGCAGGGCGCCGTGCGGCGCGAATCGTCGGTTTGCCGCCCACGTACCTCAGGCGGCGGCGGTCGCCTCCTCGGCCTCGACCTGACGGTTCCAGTCGGACTTGGTGGAGCGCCAACCCTCGTCGTCCATGCCGCGCCGCCAGTAGCCGGAGATGGAGAGCAGCTCGCGCGGCACGCCCCGGTCCACCCGCAGCAGCCGACGCAGTTCCTTGACGAAGGTCGCCTCGCCGTGGACGAAGGCGTGCACCCGGCCGGGCGGGAAGTCCAGGGCCTGGACGGCCGCCACCAGAGCCTCGCCGACCGGCCGGTCGCCGCGGTGCAGCCAGACCAGCTCGACCGCGCCGGGGCTGGCCAGCGGCAGCTCGTCCGCCGGACCGGCGACCTCGACGAAGGCCCGCGCCGGTGCGCGAGGGCAGCCGCTCCAGGGCCGCCGCGATCGCCGGCAGGGCGCTCTCGTCGCGACCAGCAGGTGCCAGTCGACCGTCGGG
>JAEVHO010000075.1 GCA_016802835.1 Micromonospora sp. ATA32
AACTTTGCCGCCAGCACCGCTTGCCGTTCGTCCACTGTGCTCATACCACAAAACCGAGGGCCATTCACGAAGACTACGGGTTAATCATCTGCGAGCCCTTATGGCGGTCGGTCACCGCCCCCGGACATGGCGAGCTGGTCGGCGGCTCTCAGCCTGCCGACCAGCACCCTCGTGGGGTCGTTGCCATCCCCGGCGTGGTTCCCGTAGAGCACGAACAGGATTCGGCTCGCGTCACGCCCCGACGCCGCGGCCCACCGGATGTAGCAGCTGCCGAATGTCCTTCGGCAGCTCGGACTCCAGGTCCTCGAATTCTTTGGCGCTCACCGCATCGCGCACGGTCGTCAATACGGCGCGGGCACCCTCGGCGGCCCGCTGATCATCCACTCCCCCGCGCGCCCGTACCTCATTCAGGAACTCCACGAGATCGAGCCGTTCGGCGAACTCATCTTCCTTGTGCAGGTGCCCTCGGATCTCCTCGGGAAGCTGGGTGGCCAGGTCGCGGGCCTGGCCTCCACTCATCCGTTCCGCCAATGTGTTGAGCGTGGCTCGGATGACGTTGGCCGCCTCCGTCGGTGGGAGTTCCGCCCGCTTCGCCACCGCTTCGAGGAACTCGGCGTAGTTCACCGTGGGTTCTCCTTCCGGACCTGGGGCGTGTCACGGCGTCCGCGACCGGCGTCAGGTGTTGATCTGTCTCGTCCCGCTACCTGTGGGCGCCGTTGCGCGCCGGCTCGCGCCCCAACGGGCTCACGCACGTCCCAGAACTCCTCCGGAAGCTGCGCCAGCATGTCATCGAACTCCTGGCTGGTGACCGCTTTGCAGATCGTCTTGAACACGGCGGGCACGCTCCTGTAGGCCAGGGTCGCATCCACGCCGGCGCGGCCGCTGACGCGCTGGATGAATTCGGTCAGCCCGAACGGCTCCGCGCCTCCCTGGGCCTGACACAGGTCATTCCGTAGCTCCCTGGGAAGCTGCTCACCGAGATCCTTCGCCTGCCCTGCGGTGAGCCGTTCGGCCAGCGTCTGCAGGGTGGCACGGGTGAGGGCCTCGGCCTGCGACTGTGGGATGCCGGAGCGCCCGGCGACCGAGTCGATGAACTCGGAACCGTTCATCTGCTGCTCCTTTTCTCGGGCGACAAGCGCCGCTTACCCGAGGAATGTCCGGCAAAACAGCGACTGTGGGGTCGCCGGGAGTTGAGAAAGCAGCAGTGCGCTACCGGTTCTGGCCGCCGCGCAGGTCTTCTTCCATCCGCTTGGCGGCGGCCAGCAACGGCGGCAGCAGCTCCTTGCGGATCACCTCGGACGACCCGCGGCTCGCATGCGCCGACACGTTCAACGCGGCGATCACCGACCCGTTGTCGCCGTGGATCGGCGCGGCCAGCGAGCGCAGCCCCTCCTCCAGCTCCTGGTCGACAATCGCGTACCCCTGGGCGGCGATCTTCGCGAGGATGGCGCGCAGCTTGCCCGGATCGGTGATGGTGCGCCGGGTCAGCGGTCGCAGCTCGGCCTTGGCGAGGTACTCGTCCAGCCACTCCGCGGACTGTGCCGCGAGCAGCACGCGTCCCATTGAGGTGGCGTAGGCCGGAAACCGGGTGCCGACGCTGATGCCCACCGTCATGATCCGCTTGGTGGGCACGCGCGCGACGTACACCACCTCGTCACCGTCGAGGACGGACATCGAGCAGGACTCGTGCACCTGCGCGACCAGCGTCTCCATGTGCGGCTGCGCGACCTCCGGCAGGCTCAGGCTCGACAGGTACGCGTAGCCGAGTTCGAGGATGCGTGGCCGCAGCGAGAAGAGCCGGCCGTCGGTGCGCACGTAGCCCAGCTCGACCAGGGTGAGCAGGAACCGGCGCGGGGCGGCCCGGGTCAGTCCGGTCGCCCGCGCCACCTCGCTGAGGGTGAGCTGCGGGTGCTCGGCGTCGAAAGCCCGGATGACCGCGAGCCCGCGCTCCAGCGACTGGACGAATTCCGGAGTCCGGGCCGTCTCCTCGCTCACTCGGTCTCCTGCCGCAGAGTCTGTTGGGCCACCTTGAACGCCCGGTTCGCCGCCGGGACGCCAGCGTAGACGCCGACCTGGAGCAGGACCTCACTGACCTCCTCCGGGGTCAAGCCGTTACGCAGCGCGGCGCGCACGTGCATCGCCAGCTCCTCGTCGTGGTGCAGGGTCGCGAGGACGGCGAGGGTGATGCAGCTGCGGGTACGCCGATCCAGGCCGGGCCGGGTCCAGATTTCCCCCCAGGCGTAGCGGGTGGGGAGTACGTGGAGCAGCGGGTCCGCGCCGGGGTCCTCGAACAGGGCTCGGTCGACCTGCTGTGCTGCTCCGGGCTCGGCGAGCGGCTTCAGCGCGAGGGGATGCGGCACGAGGGCATCGAGCTGCGCTTCGACCGCGAGGCGCACCGGGTGCCGTTGACCGGGCTGACCGGGCGGGCGATCACCGTCTACGGGCAGCAGGAGGTGGTCAAGGACCTGATCGCTGCCCGGACCGCCGCCGGGGGGCGGATCCTTTTCGAGGTCGACGACGTACGCCTCGACGGACTCGACTCGGACTCGCCGGTCATCCGCTTCCGCCGCGACGGGCGGGACGAGGAGTTGCACTGCGACTTCGTGGCCGGCTGCGACGGCTTCCACGGGGTCAGCCGCGGGTCGGTGCCCGAAGGCGTGCTCACCACGTACGAGCGGACGTACCCCTTCGCCTGGCTCGGCATCCTCGCCGCCGCTCCCCCGGCGGTTGACGAGCTCATCTACGCCAACCACGAGCGGGGCTTCGCCCTCCACAGCCTGCGCTCACCGGAGATCTCCCGGCTCTACCTGCAGGTCGACCCGGACGAGGACATCGCCGACTGGCCGGACGAGCGGATCTGGTCGGAGCTGCGGGCGCGGCTGGAGACGGTCCCGGGCTGGTCGCTCAACGAGGGACCGATCCTGGAGAAGAGCATCACCCCGATGCGCAGCTTCGTCGTCGAGCCGATGCAGTGGGAGCGGCTGTACCTGGCCGGGGACGCGGTGCACATTGTCCCGCCCACGGGCGCAAAAGGCATGAACCTGGCGCTCGCCGACGTGGCCCTGCTCGGGGACGCCTTCGCCGCCTGGTACGCCGAGGGGCGGACCGAGCTGCTGGAGAACTACTCGCGCACCGCGCTGCGCCGGGTCTGGCGGGCCCAGCACTTCTCCTGGTGGATGACCTCGATGCTGCACCGGTTGGATACCCAGGACCCGTACGAGGCGAAGCTGCAGTCCTCGACGCTCCGGTACGTGGCGACGTCCCGCGCGTATGCGACCAGTCTGGCGGAGAACTACGTGGGCCTGCCCGAGGTGTGAGCGCGGGCGCCGATGACCTAGCCGATCTGGTGCTGCCGGTCACCGAGCCCGACGTCGGGGCCGGCCGGTCACCGCAGGCCGGCGGCGATGGCGTCGACGAGCAGGGCGCCGAGGGTCCGGGCCATGGTTGCCCGGGCCGCCTCGACGTCGAGCCCCATCGCGTCGCGCATCATCGACCAGGCCGACCAGGTGCTCGCCACGGTCAGGGCGTCGAGCAACTGCTCACGCCCCTTCCCGGCGTCCGCCAACTCCTGGCCGAACACGTTCTCGATCTCGCTGCGTACCCGGGCGATGTTGCCCTCGCGGTTACGCCGCAACTGGGGCGAGAAAGGCTCGCGCAGTGCCGAGGCGCGGGCCGAGGGCGCCAACACCTCCAGCATCCGGACGCGCTGGCCGCAGAATTCCTCGATGCGGCGGGTGAGCGGCGACTCCGGCGGGATCGGACGGAACAGCTCCTCCAGTCGCTCGCTGACCCGTTGCCCGGTAGCGGCGAACAACGTTTCCATGTCCTTGAAGTTGGTCCACAGGGCGCGCAGCGACACCCCCGCCCGCTCGGCGATGCGCTCCCCGGTGGGCTTGAGGTCCCCCTCGTCGATCAGCGCCAGGTGCGCTGCGACGATGGCGTCGCGGGTGCGCCCGCCCGCGCCGCTCGCCCGTCCACCCGCGCCGGCGCGTCGGCAGCCATGTCGACCATGTCGGGTCCTCCTCCCACATCAGTGTCCGAGGCCCCCGGGCCGCCACGGCGCCGTGCGGCCGTTCCGACTTCCCCGCCGGTCTGCTGACCGGCCGGGGGCGGGTCAGGTCGTCGGGATCGCGTCCGCCGGCGGGGCGTTCGGCGTCTCGGTGGACTCCTTGACCTCGCCGTCACCGTCGTCGGTGGTCCAGGTCGGACCGAAGTAGCTCTGCACGCCGTTGGAGACCTTGTTCATCCGGACACCGCTGTATCCGGCGTGCACGTTGTCGCTGTACCGGAACGGGGTGAGGCCCGGCCCCTTGAAGCCGCCCTTGCGCACCGCGCCGACCAGCTTCTCGCGGGTGAGGTCCTTGCCGGCCGCCAGCAGTGCCTGGACGAACGTGTACGCCATCGAGTAGCCGTACACGGCGTTGCCGTCGAGGGGGTTGGCCGCGTTGTACTGCTGGTGGATCTTCGTGAACTCCTGGATCCACGGGTTGGCGGCGTCGTTGGCCATCGGCAGGTAGTTGTCGGCGAGCAGTCCCTCCAGGATGACCTTCTTGTCGCCGAGCTGCCTGGCGAGCGTGGTGTAGTCCGCGCCCACGTTGGACACCACCCACTGCGCCTTGAACCCCTGGCCGGCGGCCTGGCCCATGGCCAGCGCGGTGAAGCCGGGGATGCTCGCGGAGATGACCACCTGGCAACCGGCCGCCTTCAGCGCACCGATCGCCGGGCCGACCTGCGGGTTGGTGGGGGTGTAGGTCTGCTTCGCCGCCACCGGTCCGAGGACCTTCTCTACGCCGGCGAGGGAGTCGCGGCCGAAGTCGTCGTTCTGCCCGAAGTGGCACACCTTCCTGCCCGCGAACTCCTTCTTCACGAAGGTGGCCAGGATCTTGCCCTCCACCGTGTAGTCGGGCTGCCAACCGAAGGTGGTGGGGTACTTGTCGGGCTGGTTCCAGTTCCGGCTGCCGGAGGAGACGAAGAGGTCGGGCACCTTCTGGGCTTTGACGAACTCCAGCACGTTGGTGTGGGTGGGGGTGCCGAGCCCGCCGAGGAGCGCGAAGACCTTGTCGTCGAGGACGAGCTTGCGGACCACATTGTCGGTGTTCGCGGGGTTGTAACCGTCGTCCATCACCTTGTAGACGATCTTCCGACCGTTCACGCCACCCTTGCTGTTGACGTGGTCGAAGTACGCCTTGGTGGCGACGGAGATCTTGGCGTAGCCGGCCGCGGCGGGGCCGGTGAGTGGCTGGTGGGTGCCGATCACGACCTCGGTGTCGGTGACGCCCGGGACGTTCTCGGCCGCCTGTTTCTCGTCGTTGGCGCAGGCTGATGCGCGACCAGCAGCGCGAGGCCGGCGGTGGCCGCGAGTGCGCGGCGTGCGGTGGGATGCATGGTTCTCCATTCCGGTGCGACGGGTGCGAACGGGGGTGGAACCAGGTGGCTCAGCGGCGTGCGGCCCGGCGGTCCGGCCGGAGACGCGCGGTGAGCGTGCGGGCGGCGCCCTGGAGGCCGCCCGGGGCCACGAGCATGGCGACGATGAGGATCAGTCCGAACACGGCGAGGGCCAGGTTGCCCTCCAGCCGCTGGGCCAGGCCCGACGGCAGGGTGAAGGTCTCGGTGATGAGGCTCGGCAGGTCCTGCAGCGCCACCAGCAGAACCGCCCCCCAGATAGCGCCGGCGAGGCTGCCCAGGCCGCCGATCACGATCGCCATCAGCAGGAACAGCGACAGGTCGAGCGCGAACTTGCCCGGGGCGACGGTGGCGGTGAGCACCGCGTACACGCCACCACCCAGGCCGGCGCAGGCGGCGCTCACCACGAAGGCGAGCACCTGGTTGCGGGCGACGTGGATGCCGGCCAGGCGGGCGGCCACCTCGTCGTCGCGGACGGCGCGCAGCGACCGGCCGAACCGGCTGCGCACCAGGTTCGCCATCAGCAGCATCGTCAGCAGCGCGGCGAGCAGCGCGACCCAGGCCAGCCAGCGCTCCGGCTGGAAGTACGCGCCCAGGAACGCGGGTGGCGTCTCCATCGGGAAGCGCAGCCCCTGCTCACCGTTGAACACGTCGGTGAAGATCGTGGTGATCGCCGGAACCAGGGTCGCGACGGCGAGGGTGACGCCGGCCAGGTACGGCCCGCGCAGCCGGGCGGCGGCCAGCCCGATGACCAGGCCCGCCGCCGCGGTCACCCCGACGGCGAGGAGCAGGGACAGCGGCAGGATCCACCGGCCCTGCACCGCACCCTCCTCGAAGCCCTGCTGCACCAGGGCGACCGTGTACGCACCGGTCGCCATCAGCGCCCCGTGCCCGAGGGAGAGCTGGCCGTTGAGCCCGACCAGGACGGTGTAGCCGGCGGTCACGCAGAGGAACGCGCAGACCCGGGCGACCTGGAGGTTCTGGTACGGCGCCAACTGGTTGGTCACCAGCACGACTGCGGTGCCGGCGAGCACGGCCAGGATCAGGTGGCGCAGCAGCGTCGACCCGCGCGCCCCGGCGGTGCCGGGCGGGCCGGGCCACAACCGGCGCAGCGGCGACGGTGTAGCGGGCCGAGGCGCCACCGTGGAGACGTCGGGAGGCTGGGTGGCGGTCACACGTGCCTCGCTCTCATGCTGGAGAAGAGCCCACCGGGGCGGACCAGCAGGATCGCCAGCAGCAGGACGAGGATGGCCAGCGGCGTGGTGTCGGGGCCGAGGTAGCCGGTGACGTACGACAGGATCAGGCCGACCAGCAGGCCGCCGACCACCGCGCGGCCGGGCTGTCCAAGCCGCCGACCACCGCGGCCGTGAACGCGATGACGAAGACCAGGTCCATGGCATGCGGGTGCAGCCCCAGCCCGGTGGGGATGACCAGCATGCCGGCGAGGGCGCCGACCGCGGCGGCCAGCGCCCAGCCCACCGTGAGCATCCGACCGACGTTGACCCCGAGCAGCCGGGACACCTCGGGCGCGAACGCGGACGCCCGCATCCGCAGGCCGATCGGCGTCCGGGTGAACAGCAGCCCGAGCAGCACGACGACCGCCAGGACCGCGCCGAGGACCCACAGGTCGTACGGGGACATCGCGGAGATCCCGCCGACGGAGAGCGCGTCGGTGTCGAACGGTGCGGCCGCCGGCCGGTACTCGTTGCCGAAGACGATGCCGAGCACCGCCTGGATCAGCAGCACCAGGCCGAGGGCGACGATGACGTCGTTGAGCGGATTGGCGTGGCCGACGAAGCGCATCAGCACCCGCTCGACGAGCGCGCCCAACGCGAGGCCGGCGAGGACGGCGGCGCCGAAGCCGAGCCAGTACGAGCCGGTGGCGGAGACGACGGCGTAGCCGACGTAGGCGGTCGCCACCGCCATCGCGCCCTGGGCGAAGTTGACCAGACGGGCCGCCCGCCAGATGAGCACCAGGGCGAGGGCGAACGCCGCGTAGACGGCGCCGGTGGACAGTCCGTCGAAGGTGAGGAACAAGAAGCGGTCCAAGCGCGGAGTCCTTCCTACGTGGCGGGCGGTCAGAACCCCAGGTACGCGTGGCGGAGCGTGGCATCGTCGCGCAGCTGCACCGCCGGGGTGGCCATCACCACCCGGCCGAGGGACATGACCACGCCCTGGTCGGCGACGGAGAGGGCGCTGCGCACGTTCTGCTCAACGAGCAGGACGGTCAGGCCGTCGCTGTCGCAGAGCTGGCGCAGCAGCGCCATGATCTGCGCGGTCACCCGGGGGGCGAGCCCGAGTGACGGCTCGTCGAGCAGCAGCAGTCGGGGACGCGCGACCAGCGCCCGCCCGAGGGCGAGCATCTGCCGCTCCCCGCCGGAGAGCTGATGCCCGGCATGCCGCCGCCGCCGGGCCAACGGCTCGAAGAGCTGGTACACCTCGTCCTGTGCCCGCCGGGCGTCGGCCCGGTCGCGTCGCCACAGCCCACCGAGGCGCAGGTTCTCGTCGACGGTCAGCTCGGCGACGACGCCGCGCCCCTCCGGCACGTGCGCCAGGCCGCGCCGCACGAGGCGTTCGACCCGTACGCCGCGCAGGTCCGCGCCGTCGAAGAGGACCCGGCCGCCGGTGGGTCGGAGCAGGCCGGAGAGCGTCCGCAGCAGGGTGGTCTTCCCGGCGCCGTTGGCACCGAGCACGGCGTGACGGTCCCGGCGGGGACGGTGAGCGTGACGTCCCGCAGTACCGGCACCGGGCCGTAGCCGGAGCTGAGGTCCTCGACCTGCAGGATGGCGCCGGCGGCGCTCATGACCCGGCCACCGTGCTCGGCGCCGGGCCGGGCGCTCGGCCGGGACGTCGGCGCCGAGGTAGGCCTCGGTGACCAGTGGGTTGTCACGCACCTGCTCCGGTGTCCCGGCGGCGATGACCTTGCCGAAGTCGAGCACCACCACGTCGTGGCAGACGGACATGACCAGGTCCATGTGGTGCTCGACGAGCATGATCGAGCAGGCGCCGTCCGCGCGGCCGGGCAGCGCGGTGATGAGCTCGCTCAGCTCGGCGATGTCCTCGGCGCTGAGACCACCGGCGGGCTCGTCGAGCAGCAGCAGTCGGGGCCGGGCGATCAGCGCGCGGGCCAGCGCGACCCGCTTGCGGGCCGCGTACGGCAGGGTGGCGGGGGCCGCGGCGGCGTGCTGCGCGACGCCCCGCTCGGCGAGCAGGTCGAGGGCCTGCTGCCGCAGCCATCGCTCGTCGCGGTCACTCTTCGGCAGGCCGAACAGGGCCGCGGCAACCCGGCCCGAGCGGCGTGGCTGGCGCGCCTCACGTTCTCGAGGACGGTGAGGCCGTGGAACAGGCCGACGCCCTGCAGCGTGCGGGCGATACCGAGGCGGGTCAGTCGATGCGGGCGGGGCCGGAACGGCTGACCGTCCAGGGTGAGCGAACCGCTGGTCGGCGCGACGAAGCCGCAGACCACATTGAACAGGGTGGTCTTCCCGGCGCCGTTGGGGCCGATCACGCCGACGATGCGGCCGGCGGGCACCCGCAGGGAGACGTCCTCGAGCGCGACCAGCCCGCCGAACCGCACGCCGACGTTGTGCAGTGCCAGGTCGCCGCCGTCAGCGGGAGTGCCGGAAGGTGGAGGGCTCATCTTCACCTCGGGAAGGACGCGGCGTCGGTGGATGCGCGGTGCGGCTCGGGCGAAGCAGGTGGCTGGTTATTACACCGGGAGTGTACTTTTCAAGCGGAGTTGGTCAATGGCTTCGTTACGACGCTGTGACATCGGCGGGTCGCGCCAGGTCGATGGGCCTCGCGGGAGCAAGCCCGGCCGCCACGCAGGCGACGCACCAGGATTGCTGCACTTGCGGTGCGGGATTCATGTTCCTTGGCTGGGGGTGCCAGCCGGCCCGCGCCCGCTGCGGCTCAGGCGCCCGGCCCGGTGGTTCAGACGGCGAGGGTGGCGTAGCGGCCGTTGCGGTCGAGCAGACTGTCGTGGGTGCCGGATTCGACGATCCGTCCATGGTCGACCACGGCGATCTGGTCGGCGTCCCGGACGGTCGACAGCCGGTGCGCGATGGTGATCGTGGTGCGCCCCTCGGCGAGCACGTCGAAGGCCCGCTGCACGGCGCGCTCTGTCTCGGTGTCCAGCGCGCTGGTGGCCTCGTCGAGGACCAGGATCCGCGGGTCGCGCAGGAGCGTACGGGCGATGGCGAGGCGCTGCTTCTCACCGCCCGAGAAGCGGTGACCGCGCGAGCCGACCACGGTGTCGTACCCGTCGGGGAGCCCGGCGATGAGGTCATGGATCTGCGCGGACCGGGCGGCGTCCTCGATCTCGGCGTCGGTGGCGTCCGGCCGGGCGTACCGGAGGTTCTCCCGCACCGTGGTGTGCAGCAGGTAGGTCTCCTGGCTGACCACGCCGACCACCGCGGCCAGGTCGGCCAGCCGCAGATCGCGCAGGTCGATGCCGTCGATGGTGATCCGGCCGGCCGCCGGGTCGTGGAGCCGGGAGATCAGCGCGGCGAGGGTGCTCTTGCCGGAGCCGGTCTCGCCGACCAGGGCGAGGCTGGTGCCGGCCGGTACGTCGAGGGTGACGCCGGCGACGGCGGCGGTGTCGCTGCCCGGGTAGCTGAAGGTCACGTCGTCCAGGCGCAGGTGGCCGCGGACCCGGCGCGGGTCGATCGTCACCGGCTGCGCGGGGTCGTCCACCTCGACCGGCAGGTCCAGGTATTCGAAGATCCGGGCGAACAGCGCCAGCGAGGCGGTCAGCGAGACGCCCACGTCGAGCAGGCCCATCAGCGGCCGGAACAGCCCGCCCTGCAATGCGGTGAAGGCGACCAGGGTGCCGATGCTGAGCGTGCCGGCGGTGCCGGGCAGTCCGGCGCTGAGGTAGATCACCGCCGGGATCGCGGCGAAGATGATGCTCATCGAGGCCATCCGCCAGCGACCGGCCAGCTCGGAGCGCAGCTCCAAATCGACCAGGCGGGCCGACGAGGCGGTGAACCGGTCGACCAGCGCGGCGCCGGTGCCCAGGGTCTTGCTGAGCTGCACGCCGCTGATGGACAGGCCCTCCTCGATGGTGACGTTGAGGTCCGCGAGTTCCCGCTGCCGCCGCGCGGTGATCTGCCGGCGCAGGCCGGCGACCTTGCGGGTCAGAAGGATGGCCGGCGGCAGCACGACGAGGGAGACCAGGGAGAGCCGCCAGGACAGCGCCACCATGGCCACGGCGGTGGCGACCACCGTGGTGAGGTTGGACGCGATGGAGGTGGCGGTGGAGGTGACCACCGACTGCATACCGCCGATGTCGTTGGTGATCCGGGACTGCACCTCGCCGGTGCGGGTGCGGGTGAAGAACGCGATCGACTGGCGCTGCAGGTGGGCGAAGACGTCGGTACGCAGCCGGTGCATGACCTGCTGCCCGACCCGGGTGGAGATCCAGGTCTGGATCACGCCCAGGGCGGCGGTGACGCCCGCGACGGCGACCATGCCGACGACCAGCCAGACCAGCAGGGTCAGGTCGCGCTCGGGCAGGGCCCGGTCGATGACGGTACGGAGCAGGAACGGCGAAGCCATGGCGAGCACGGAGGACGCCACGATGATCGCGGTGACGGCGGCCAACGGGCCGCGGTGGTCGGTGAAGAGCCGGCCGATGCGCCGCAGGGACACCTGACGGGCCTGGGACTTCTCGGCGGGTGTGACGCTGCGGGGGCCGCCGCCACGGCCTTCCCGGTGGGTGGGGGTGGATTCCAAGGGGGGCCTTCTTCCTGTCGGGATATTACTGAGGTTACCTCATCATGAGGTAACAACAGGAAGCTCTGCTACCGTATTCCGGGTGAGCGGCGACGATTCCGGGCATGGTCAGGACCGTCCGGACGACGAGGAGAGCCTGGCCGAGGCGTTCTGGGCCGTCGCCCGCCGGCTGCGGCACCTGTCCCGGCAGACCCTCGAACCATGGGAGATCAATCCCGGCCACTCCCGGGCGCTCGGGGTGCTGATGCGGCACGGCGTCATGCGGCTCAGCGCGCTCGCCGATCACCTGCACATCGCCGCCCGCTCCACCACCGAGGTGGTCGACGGGCTGCAGGAACGCGGGCTCGTCGAGCGCGGCCCGACCCGGAGGACCGGCGGGCGACCCTGGTCGCGCTGACCGAGGAGGGTACCCGGGTCGGCACGGCCATCCGTGCGGCCCGGCACGCCGAGGCGGACCGCCTCTTCGGCGGCCTCGGCCCGGACGACCGCGCCCACCTCGCCCGCATTCTGCGTACGCTGCGCGACTGACCCCGGCTACGTCTCGTGCCACATCGGCGCGCTGCGGTTGACCGTCCGCACCACGATCTCCGGAGCACCGACCACGCCCACCAGCCTGCGCGCGGCGGTCAGGGCGAACGGCCCGAGCATCGGGTGGCCGATCATCCGCTGGCAGAACTGCAGGCCGATCTCCGCCAGTTCCCGTCGGGTCAACGAGACCCGCTCCGGACGATCCCGCCGTTCGGCGACGGCGGCGCGGACCCGGTGGAGCAGCTCCCCCTGCTCGTCGGTGACCCGCCGCATCACCGCCACCGACCAGCCCCACGTCTCGGCGAGCAGCAGCAGGTCGGTCCGCCCGGACAGCACGTCGGCGAGCAGCAGCTCCTCGTGGCACAGCGCCACGGCCGCGGCGGCGTCGCCATCGGCGAGCGCCAGTCGGGCCAGCACCCCGACGGCTATCGGCGCGGGCCGGTCCGAGTCGTCGTCTCCGGCACGTGCCGCCGCGACCAGCCGTTCAAGGTGGCGCCGCGCCCCGTCCACGTCGCCCTGCGCGTACCGGATGACCGCCCGGAACTCGTCGGTGCCGGGTTCCGGCCGCCCGGCCCGGCGTTCGCGCGCGACCAGTTCGTCTGCGGCGGCCAGCAGCTCGGCCAGCGGCGCCCCCTCACGCACCAGCCGGGAGATCCGCTCGCGCTGGTCGAGGATCGGCGTGACCGCGGCGGGGTCCACGGGCACGAGCGGCGCGGGCATCAGGGTCAGCAGGTCCGCCAGCCGGGTCCACCGGCGGGCGGCCGCACCGGCCAGCATGGCCCTGCGTAGGGACGCGGCGGTGAGGTCGTCGTCGAGCCCGATGTTCGCGGCGCGCGCCTCGGCGATGGCCGCGAAGATCGCGAGAGCCTCCTCCCAGTAGCCGGCCGGCCCAGCTCCATGCCGAACTCCTCGCGCAGCCGGCTGCCGCGCCGCCCGGCCACCGAGCCGGCCGCCAGCCGGTTCTGCAGCCGGCCGTGCCGGAACCGGTACGCCCCGGCGGCGTGGCGCAGCAGGCCGACCGTCTCGGCGTAACGGAGGAAGGCCAGCAGGCGCAGCGGCGTCCGTCCACGCGCGGCGAGCACGAACCGGGCCACGGCGAAACGCGCCCACGCGCCCTTGCCCCGGCGGTGCAGCCACCAGCCCAGGCCGAGGCCGACCCCGGCGTACGCCTGCGCGGCGGGCGGCGGCAGGTGCGGCAGAGCGCCGGTCAGCCACAGCGCGGCGAAACCGACGTACACCCCGCCGACCGTCGCGGCGACGATCGGCAGGACGGAGACGATAGTGGCGGCCCGGTCGGCCCGGACCGTCCAGGCCGGACTGGTGACGCTGAACTCCGCCGCCGGGGCCGAGAGGTCCACCCGGAGCCCGGCACGTACGGCGACCAGGCCGAGCCAGGCGACGCCGAGCGCGACGCCGCCCCGTACCTCGGCTGGCCACCCGAACGGGTCGGGCAGCCGATCGAGCAGCGCGACCAGCCGGGTCGGCCGGGGCAGGAGCCACCACGCGAACCAGGCCATGAACCCCCAGAAGACGCCGCCGAGCAGCCCGTCGAGCAGGCCGTCCCGGAACGCCCGCCAGCCGCCCACGAAGACGGCCCGGGTCGGCGGGCTGCCGGCCGTCCGCGGGCCCTCGCGGAACGCGGAACGCATCGCGGCCACGGCGAACGCTACGACGGCCACCCCACCGGCGTGCCCGGCCGCTCCCCCCAACAGGTCCCGAGCCACCGGATCGCTGACCGCGGTGGCCGCCGACGCGAGTGCCTCCCGGGCGAACGACAGGGCGACCCAGACGGCCAGGCCGATCCGCAGGCCGTCGAAGGCCACCCAGAGGAGCCGGGGCAGCTCGACGGGCAGCTGCCACCACCTGAACTCGCGACGGTCGAGCGACTCCATGTGCGCGGCCAGAAAGGACAGCCAGCGGCGGGCCTTGTCCGGGTCCCACCGGCGTAGTCCCTGACCACCGGTGCGCGAGCGCAGGGCGGCGTCGACCGCACGGGTCAGCAGCTCGTCCTCCACCGACTGGCGACCGCGGCTCGCCGCCAGGGGAAGGAGGTCGCGCGGGTCGGTGCCGGGCTGGTCGAAGGCGGTCCGGGCCATGGCGACCATCAGCGGCGTGGACAGCGCCGCGGTGAGTTCGGCGTCGTCACCGATGCGGTCGGCCACGGTCGACCAGTTGGCCGCCTGGTGCAGGGGGGCCGCGTCGACGAGGTACTGGGCGACCTTGCCCGGGGTGAGCGGCTCGATGGCCACCACGGCGGTGCCCCGCAGCTTCTCGCCCTGGAGCAGGTACCGCTCGTACACCGACGCCCGGCAGGTCAGCACGAACCGCTGGGTCGGCAACTGGTTGAGCTCCTCCAGGCAGGCCGCCAGCCGCTCGTCGGGCACCTCGTCGAGGCCGTCCAGGACCGGCACCACGAGATCCGTCGCGACCAGGTCCCGCAGTACCGCCTCGCGGCGCGGATGGTCGGCGGCCAGCTGGGTGTGCCGCCGGGCGATGCGGTCCACCAGCCAGTCGTGGAACATCTCGGTGGCCGGATCCCAGGACGCCATCGGCAGCAGCACCGGGACGGGCGTGTCGGGTTGGCGGTGCGGCGGCAGCTCCCGCGCCAGCCGCAGCGCGATGATCGACTTCCCGGATCCGGGTGGCCCCAGCACCAGCAGCCGGCCGGACGGGACGGCCCGGTAGCGGCTCCACAGCGAACCGTCCCGACCGGACAGGTCCAGCGGCCCGGCGTCGCTCGACCGGCCGATCGCCCGCCAGGAGGGCAGCAGCCGCTCCGCGCCGGTGCGCCACGACACCGGCAGGGGGTACGGCTCGTCGACCGCCCGCAGCAGGGATTCGTCCGTCCGGTCGCGGCGGATCAGCTCGGCGAGTTCGTCCGCGGCGGCCCGTCGGTGCGCCGAGGCCGCTCCCGGCACGACCTCGCGGGCGGTGAAGAGCTGGTCGACCACGACGTAGACGGCGATGACCCCGGCCACCACGCCCCAGGTCCAGTTGACCTTCTCGAAGTCGTACCGCAACCAGACCCAGCCGGTCCCGGTTACCGCGACCAGGGCCACGACCGTCAGCAGGCTCCACTTCCACACCCGACGCCGCACCGCCTGATTGTGATCGTTCCCGGGCCGCCGGCCTACCCCGCCTCGCGTCCCGCGGCTCAGCCGACGGTGGCCCGGCGTCTCAGGAACGCCCGCTCGGCGGCGTTGTCGGTGCGGGCGATCGCCGCGTCGTACGCCCGCCGGGCCTCCTCGTCGCGCCCGAGCCGGCGTAGCAGGTCGGCCCGGATCGCGTGGAACACGTGGTAGCCGTCGAGGTCGAGGCGGTCGACGACGGCGAGCGCGGCGGCCGGGCCGGCCACCTCGGCCAGCGCGACGGCCCGGTTCAGCGCGACCACCGGGCTCGGGGCCACGGCCAGCAGCTGGTCGTACAACTGGAGGGCCTGCCCCCAGTCGGTGTCGCCGGCGGTCGGCGCGTCGCTGTGCACGGCGTTGATCGCGGCCTGGATCTGGTACGGGCCCGGCCGGTCGTGGCGCAGGCAGCGACGGACGACCCTCCACACGAACGAGAGCCGCCCGGATCGACACGCCGGCCGGGTCGACCTCAGGCCCGGTAGCCGGCCTCGAGAATCCGCTTCGCGGACATCGCGTACGCCTGCGGGTCGTCCGGCGCCACCGTGGCGAGGCCGTCGACGTACCGGTTGTACATGCAGAACGCGGCGGCGATCAGCACCACGTCGTGGACCTCCAGGTCGGTGGCGCCCTGCGCCCGGGCCGCGTCGACCAGCTCGGCGGTGACCGACCGACCGTCGTCGCTGACCGCGGCGGCGATCCGCAGCAGGGCCCGCAGCTTCCCGCTCACCGGGGCGGTGTCCGGGTCGGCCAGGACCTGGTCGACCAGGCTGGCGCCCTGGTCGAGCTGGGCCGCGGCGGTGGCGCCGTGCGATCCGCGGCAGAACCGGCACTCGTTGCGACCGGAGACGTACGCGGCGACCAGCTCGCGCTCGCCGGGGGTCAGCGTGCCCGGGCCGCGCAGCAGCACCTCCGCCAGGTCCATCAGCGGCCGGGCGGTCTCCGGCCGGTACGCGAGCAGGCCGGTGATGCCCGGGTACCGCCGCTCGTCCACCCCGAGGTCGATGTGCGCCACGTCGTCACACTCCCGCCGAACGGGCCGGCCGCAGCCGGCGTAGCTGATGGCCTGGTCGTCCGACCACAGTCATTCTGGCCCACACCTCGATCACGGTCCATGTCCACCCGGCCACCACCCCAGGCGCTGGCCCAGCGGCCCGAGGGGCCGTCGGGTCACCGCGCCCCGCGAGAATTCCAAAGATAATCTTCGATGCCCTCTTGAAAACAATCTCCAGGCCGTGTCCTAATACTGACAGTTGTTTTCGTCACTCACCGCCTCCGCCGCCGCCGCGGCATCCCCCTGGGAGGAAAGATGAATCGACCCCTACGATCGGCGGTACGAGCCGCCGCCTCCGCCCTGCTCGCGACGGTCACGATCGTCGCCGCGACCACCCTCGGCGCAACCCCCGCCAGCGCCGCCCCGGCCGGCCTGCCCGGCATGGACGTCTCCAGCCACCAGGGCAACGTCAACTGGTCCACCGCTTGGGCCAACGGCGCCCGGTTCGCCTACGTCAAGGCCACCGAGGGCACCGGCTACACCAACCCGTACTTCGCCCAGCAGTACAACGGCTCCTACAACGTCGGAATGATCCGCGGCTCGTACCACTTCGCGCTGCCGGACCGCTCCAGCGGCGCCACCCAGGCCAACTACTTCGTGGACCACGGCGGCGGCTGGTCGAAGGACGGCAAGACCCTGCCCGGCGCGCTCGACATCGAGTACAACCCGTACGGCTCGACCTGCTACGGGCTGTCGCAGAGCGGGATGCGCAGCTGGATCGCCTCCTTCATCAACCAGTACAAGGCCCGCACCGGCCGGTGGGCGACCATCTACACCACCACCGACTGGTGGACCACCTGCACCGGCAACTACAGCGGCTTCGCCGCCAACAACCCACTGTGGATCGCCCGGTACGCCAGCACCGTCGGCACGCTGCCGGCCGGCTGGTCGACGTACTCCTTCTGGCAGTGGTCGTCCTCGGGCGTCTTCCCGGGCGACCAGAACGTCTGGAACGGCACCCTGGACCGGCTGAAGGTGTTGGCCTGCAACGGTCCTGCTGAGCCGCCACAGGTGGTGGGGCCCGCTCGGGCCCCACCACCCGTGGCTCGGGAAGCCCGCTGTTCGAGAAGGAGGAGACCATGCCCAACCCCGTACCCCGGCGGGCCGTGCTGCGCGGCGCGGTCCTGCTCGGCGCCGCCGCCGGCAAGGTCCTCGCC
>JAEVHO010000076.1 GCA_016802835.1 Micromonospora sp. ATA32
CGGCACCGACCGGGTTCACCACCCGGGTGTGGTCGTCAGCTCCCCGGTAGCCACCACCGAGAGCGGCCGGTACGGCGCCGGCGGCCGCGCCCATGGGGGGCGTCGTCATCGTCGCCGTTCTCCCGGCGCCTCATCCAGAGCACGCTGAGCGCGGTCCCGCCGAGCATGGTCGGGTCCGGCCCGGCACCGACCGGGTTCACCACCCGGGTGTGGTCGTCAGCTCCCCGGTAGCCACCACCGAGAGCGGCCGGTACGGCGCCGGCGGCCGCGCCCATGGGGGCGTCGTCATCGTCGCCGTTCTCCCGGCGCCTCATCCAGAGCAGCACGATGGTGCCGACGCCGACGGCCACGAAGAGGCCGCCGAGCAGGATCAGCAGCATGGAGCCGAAGCCCCCGGAGTCCGCCTTGGGGGCGGCCTGCTGGCCGGGCGCCGCGTCGGCGGTCTCCTCGGCTGCCTGGTCGGTGGCCTCGTCCGTCGGGACGGCCTCCTCGGTGGCGGCCGGGGTGGCGCTCGGCGTCACCTCGACCTTGATCGCGAGGCGGAGCCGCTGACCGGTGATGCTCTGCCCAGCGCTGGCGTCGAAGCTCTTGACGGCGGTGATGTCGTCCTTGCTCGCGCCCAGGTCGATCCGACCCGGAGCGATCGGCTTGTCCGTCGAGCCGGTGAAGCGGAAGTTGCCGCTGCCGTCGCTGGTGGTCTCGAAGATCTTCCCAGTGTTGTCCTTGAGCATCACCGAGGCGTTCGGCACGGCGTCGCCGTTGGCGGCTACCGTGACCTTGCCGGAGACCGACTTGACGGTCTGCGCCTGCTGGGTCGGCGGAGCTGCCTTGGCGACCAGGGTGACAGTGGTGGACCCTTGCGTCGGCCCCCTCAACAGGCCATCTGTGGCCTTGACGGTGATCTTGGCGGACCCGTCGGCTGCGTCGTCGGCTGCCGTGAAGGTGGCGTCGTAAGTGCCACTCTCAGTCACGTTGCCGCGGGCGCAACCGGTGATGCACCTCAGCTTCGAATTGCTGGAGCTGACGCTGACATCAGCAGGCGGGTTGCCTGGGTCGAAAGTGAGGGTGTAGGTGATCCTTGTCGTCTTGCCTGCATCAACCGAGCCGGGAGATGCCGAGACATTGCTGATCCCAGGAGCAGCCAGGGCTGGTGTGGCGGGGACGGCGAGCAGAGCGCCGGCAACCAGCGCTACGACCACACCGGCCCGCTGCTTCCAGGCACGTCGGTGTGTTGACACGTCCACCGCCTTCCGGTCTGACTTCCCTGGCCGGCGGGCCGCCGGGCCGGGGATCATCACGGTACGAATACGCCGTCGGCAACTATGCCTTGTCTGACCGGATCAGCGCGACCCAGGGCCAGCGTCGGACGTGGTGCCCTCGCGTCGTATCGTCCCGTCGTGTCCTCTCCGCACATTAAGTCCGCCGCGGTAGCGGCGGCGCTCACGGCGCTCGACGAGGGGCGTACACCCGAACGGCCGGTGCTGCGAGAGGCGGTCCGGACGCTTTTGGCCGTCCTCGCGGAGCGTGCCCCCGGCCGATCGGTGGAGGTGCGTGTCCCACCTTACGGTGCTGTCCAGTGTGTTCCTGGTCCTCGACACACCCGGGGCACCCCACCGAATGTGGTGGAAATGGACCCGGCGACCTGGCTCGCGGTGGCGACCGGGCGACTCGGCTGGGCGGAGGCGGTCACGCAGGGTCGCGTCCGGGTCAGTGGTGTGCGCGCCGACCTCTCCGACCATCTGCCCCTCTAGCAGGGAAAAATCGTCGAGGACGGTAACGGGCCGGAGCCAAATCGTGACTATCTGTATCGACGGCCGTTCGCGTACACTGTCAGACGACGACAGTGGTCCCGGCCCAGCGGTGCCGATCCTCCCGTGATCCCGCCCAGGCCAGTCCAGACCAGCAGAGGGAGCGGCAGGTGCCCCGAGGCGACGGCCGGCTGAGCCACGACCTTGATCCCCAACGGCCTGGCCCGCAGGACGCCTGCGGCGTCTTCGGCGTCTGGGCCCCGGGGGAAGAGGTCTCGAACCTCACCTACTTCGGGCTCTACGCCCTCCAGCATCGCGGCCAGGAGGCCGCAGGCATGGCGGTCAGCGACGGTTCCGGGGTGGTGGTCTACAAGGACCTCGGTCTGGTGGCCCAGGTCTTCGACGAGCCGACCCTGGCCAGCCTGCGCGGGCATGTCGCGATCGGGCACGCCCGCTACTCGACCACCGGCGGTTCGACCTGGGAGAACGCCCAGCCGACCATCCGGTCGACCACCTCCGGCACCACCATCGCGCTGGCGCACAACGGCAACCTGGTCAACACCGCCGACCTCCAGAAGGAGGTCGCCGAGCGCGGGCTGATCGCCGACGGCGCCACCAACGACACCTCGCTGGTGACCATGCTGCTGGCCAGCCGGCCGGATCTCTCGGTCGAGGCGGCCGCGCTGGAGGTGCTGCCGCAGCTACGTGGCGCGTTCAGCTTCGTGTTCATGGACGAGTCGACGCTCTACGCGGCCCGCGACCCGCACGGGGTGCGCCCGCTGGTGCTCGGCCGGCTCGAGCGCGGCTGGGTGGTGGCCAGCGAGACGGCGGCGCTGGACATCGTCGGCGCCAGCGTGGTCCGGGAGGTCGAGCCCGGCGAGCTGATCGCGATCGACGAGGACGGCCTCCGGTCCGCCCGGTTCGCCGCGCCGGAGCCGAAGGGCTGCCTCTTCGAGTACGTCTACATCGCCCGCCCGGACGCCACCATCGCTGGCCGCAACGTGCACGCCGCGCGGGTGCAGATCGGCCGCCAGCTGGCCAAGGAGCACCCGGTCGAGGCGGATCTGGTCATCCCGGTGCCCGAGTCGGGCACCCCGGCGGCGATCGGCTACGCCGAGGCCTCCGGCATCACCTACGGCGCCGGCCTGATGAAGAACCCGTACGTCGGGCGCACCTTCATCCAGCCGTCGCAGACCCTGCGCCAGCTCGGCATCCGGTTGAAGCTCAACCCGCTGCGGGAGAACGTCCGGGGCAAGCGGCTGGTGGTGGTGGACGACTCGATCGTCCGCGGCAACACCCAGCGGGCCATCGTGCGGATGCTGCGCGAGGCTGGGGCGCTGGAGGTGCACGTCCGCATCTCGTCGCCCCCGGTCAACTGGCCGTGCTTCTACGGCATCGACTTCGCCACGCGCGCCGAGTTGCTGGCCAACGGGCTGGACAACGACGGCATCCGGCGGTCGATCGGCGCCGACACGCTCGGCTACGTCTCGCTTCCCGGCCTGATCGCGGCGACCGAGCAGCCGAAGACCCGACTCTGCCGCGCGTGTTTCGATGGGGAATACCCGATCGAGCTGCCGGCCGGGAACCTGATCGGCAAGCACGTGCTCGAAGGAGTGGGACGTCGGGTCGCCAGCACGGCGCCGGACGCCCCCGGGCACGACGCCCTTTCGCTCGTCGCCACCCCCGGCGGCGCGACCGTACACCGCCAGTAGCACCACCCGACGCGGGTCCGCCGCCCCGGCGGCAGGCACGCGAGAACCACAAAGGGGAGAACCGTGACGCACGTGTCCGAGCGCAGCGGCGCAGGAAGCAGCCCGACCGGCGCCGGCGGCGACCGCCAGCCGTGGACGGCCGGCTCCGGTCGACCGGCGCGCAAACGCTCGGTCTCGTACGCGGACGCCGGCGTGTCGATCGAGGCGGGGGACCGCGCGGTCGAGCTGCTCAAGTCCAAGGTCAAGCAGACCCGGCGCCCCGAGGTGATGGGTGACCTGGGCGGCTTCGCCGGCCTGTTCCGGCTGGACACCACGAAGTACAAGAACCCGATCCTGGCCTCCTCCACCGACGGGGTCGGCACCAAGCTGGTCATCGCCCAGCAGCTCGGCATCCACGACACGATCGGCATCGACCTGGTCGCGATGGTCGTCGACGACCTGGTCGCCTGCGGCGCCGAGCCGCTCTTCCTGCTCGACTACATCGCCTGTGGCGAGGTCGTGCCCGACCGGGTCGCCGAGATCGGCGCCGGCATCGCCGACGGCTGCCGGTACGCCGGCTGCGCGCTGCTCGGCGGGGAGACCGCCGAGCACCCGGGCGTGCTGCGGCCGGACGAGTACGACGTCTCCGCCACCGGCGTCGGCGTGGTGGAGGAGAGCGAGATCCTCAGCCCGGACCGGGTCGAGGTCGGCGACGTGGTCATCGCCATGCGCTCCTCGGGCCTGCACTCCAACGGCTACTCCCTGGTGCGGCACGTGCTGCTCGGCGCCGGTCGGATGCGGCTGGACGTGGTGATCGAGGACTTCGGCCGACAGCGGACCCTCGGTGAGGAGCTGCTCACCCCGACCAAGATCTACGCCCAGGACTGCCTCAAGCTGATCGCCGAGGCCGACGTGCGGGCCATCGCGCACGTGACCGGCGGCGGTATCCCCGGCAACCTGGTCCGGGTCCTGCCGGAGCACGTCGACGCGGTGGTCAACCGGTCCACCTGGAAGCCGCAGCCGGTCTTCGACCTGGTCCAGTCCAAGGGGCGGATCGAGGACCCGGAGATGGAGGCCACCTTCAACATGGGGGTCGGCATGTTCGCGATCGTCTCCGCCGAGGACGCCGACCGGGCGTTGGCCACCCTGACCGGCCGGGGCGTGGACGCCTGGCAGGCCGGCGAGATCATCGAGGGCTCCGGCCACGTGCAGATGATCGGTCACCACACCCGCGGGTGATCACGCTCCGGTGATCGTACGGGCACCTGATCAGGGCTTCACCCGAGTGGCCATCGCCGCCTAGCCTGAAGGGCACCATCAGGCACGGGGGAGGAGGGCCGATGGCTGCCCGGGCGCACGCCTTCACCGGGATGCGCGGCATCGCCGCCGTCCCCTCGTACGTGGTGATGCAGCCGACCACGCTCTGCAACCTGGACTGCGTGTACTGCTACCTGCCGTTCCGGGCGGCCGACCGGCGGATGCCGGTGTCGGTGGCCGAGGCGGTCGCCGTCTCGGTCAACCCGTGGGCGGCGGCGGGCCGCTTCTCCGTCGTGTGGCACGGTGGCGAGCCGCTGGCCGCCGGCCGGGAGCACTTCGCCGCCCTGCTCGCCCCGTTCGGGCCGGCGGTGGAGCACCACGTGCAGACCAACGCCACGCTGATCGACGACGCCTGGTGCGCGTTCTTCGCCGAGCACCAGGTGCGGGTGAGCGTCAGCGTGGACGGGCCGCGGGAGCGCAACTCGGAGCGGGTCACCCGGGCGGGCCGGCCGGCGTACGACCGGATCCTGCGCGGCGTGGCGGCGCTGCGCCGGCACGGGCTGCCGTTCTCGGCGCTGGCGGTGGTCAGCCGGCCCGGCCCGGGTCTCGCCGCTGAGCTGTACGACTACTTCCTCGACCTCGGCTGCGACGTGCTCGGCATCAACATCGAGGAGACCGAGGGGGTCAACACCCGCGGCAACGCCCACGACGCGGGCCAGGTGACGGCGTTCTGGGCCGAGCTGGTCGCGGCCTGGCGACGCGATCCGCGGATCCACCTGCGCGAGGTGGAGTGGTCGCTGCGGTACGCGGCGGCGATCCTGGACGGCGCGGCCGACGAGGTGTTGCCCCGGCGGCTCGACCCGATCCCGACGATCGGCCACGACGGCTCGGTGACCGTGCTCTCCCCCGAGCTGGCCGGCTTCACCGACCCCCGGTACGGCGATTTCAGCAGCGGCAACGTGCTGACCACGCCGCTGGGCGAGATCCTGGCCGGGGCGGGACAAACGACCTGGGTGGGCGAGTTCCTCACCGGGGTCGAGGCGTGCCGCTCCTCGTGCGCCTACTTCGGCTTCTGTGGCGGTGGTCATGCGGCCAACCGCTACTTCGAGCAGGGGCGTTTCGACGGTACGGAGACGGAGCACTGCCGCAACAGCAAGATCCGCCTATTGGAGGGAGTGTTGGAGCATGCCCGAGACCACGAGTCACCGGCAGCCTGAGCGCGTCGGGGGAACGACCCCGGATCCGGTCGCCGACCGGGTCCGCGAAGCCGCCGCGGGGCTCACCGCACTGCTCCGCGAGGCGGACGCCGCGCGTCGACTGCGGGCGGAGGTGGCGGGCGGCGACGGTGCCAGCGCGGTCTGCGCCTGGAACCACTTCGAGAACATCCCGACGTTCTACAACTGGAACAACCGGCCCCGCTGAGGGCGGCAGCCGAAATCAGGGACCTTCCGGGCGCTGGCGCTGGCCAGCCCGGTAGGTCCTGATCATCGCGTTCGGCACGCCGACCCCGGCGGGCACATGGGTGAGCACGCGGACGTGACCGCGTGCTCGGATGTGGCCGGAGGTCAGCGGGTCGGGCGGACCCAGGGATCCGGGTCGTCGTCCGCGTGGTCCTCGTCATCGTCGTCGACAAACTCCTTGTCGTCGACGAAGTCGTGATCCGACTTACCAGCACCCGCCAGTTCGCGCTGCAAGGCGGTGAGGTCGGTGTTCGGGGAGTGGTACTTCAACTCCCGGGCCACCTTCGTCTGCTTGGCCTTAGCACGGCCGCGCCCCATGGCTCGACCCCCTCGCACAGAATTCGGGGCAGCCCGAAGGCGGGCCCCGATGACGTCAGGCATCTCTCGTGGCTCTTACGGTACATGGGGATGCCGCGGTTCGGCACCTCGGGCTACCGATGGCCGGCTCTGCGCGTCGCAGTAACCCGGCCGTCACCGATTGTACCCGGTAAGGGGTGGAACCCGAAGCGCCCGTGACACCGGTCAAACCGGCACGAAACGCCCCAAATTCCAAGCTTACCCGCGCCGCTTGTCCCGTTCCACCCCGGGACGTGACCGGTGTCCCGTCCCGGGGCCGGGCGGTGTCAGCGGAGGTGGATCGTGCGAAGCCGACCGACGTCAGCCATCCGCCGCTCGGCGAGCCGGTCGGCCGCGACCGCCGGGGGCACGCCGTCGTCGTCGGCGAGGTGAAGGATCTCCCGGGTGGTGTCGAAGATCTTGGTGGCCCGCAGCCTCGCCCGGTCGAAGTTGAAGCCCTCGATCTCATCGGCGACCTGGATCACCCCGCCCGCGTTGACCAGGTAGTCAGGCGCGTAGAGGACGCCCCGGTCGGCCAGCAGCTTCTCGATGCCCGGGTGGGCGAGCTGGTTGTTGGCCGCCCCGGCGACCACCTTCGCCCGCAGCGCCGGCACCGTGTCGTCGTTGAGGGCGCCGCCCAGCGCGCAGGGGGCGTACACGTCGATGTCGGCGGCGACCAGCGCGGCGGCGTCGTCGACCAGCTCGACCTGCGGGTGGGTCGCGCGGATCCACTCGCACGCCTTCGGGTTGACGTCGGTCGCGACCACCTCGGCGCCGTCGTCGAGCAGATGCTTGGTGAGGTGCTTGCCGACCTTGCCCAGGCCGGCCACGCCGACCCGCTTCCCGTGCAACGTCGGGGAGCCCCAGACGTGCTCGGCGGCGGCCCGCATCCCCTGGAAGACGCCCCAGGCGGTGAGGACGGAGGAGTCGCCGGCGCCGCCGTGCTCCACGCTGCGACCGGTGACGTAGCGGGTCTCCCGGGCGATCACGTCCATGTCGGCGACGTAGGTGCCGACGTCGCAGGCGGTGTAGTAGCGGCCGGCCAGCGACTCGACGAAGCGGCCGTACGCGCGCAGCAGCGCCTCGCTCTTGAGCTGATCCGGGTCGCCCCAGATGACCGCCTTGCCGCCGCCCAGGTCCAGCCCGGCCAGGGCGTTCTTGTACGCCATGCCGCGGGAGAGGTCGAGCACGTCGGCCAGCGCGGCCTCCTCGCTGGCGTACGGGTAGAACCGGGTGCCGCCGAGCGCGGGGCCCAGCGCGGTGGAGTAGATGCCGATGATCGCCTTGAGGCCGCTCTGCGTGTCCTGGCAGAAGACAACCTGCTCGTGACCGGTCGATCCCGGGTCGTCGGTGCTCGCGAAAACGCCCATGACTTGCTCCTGTGTCGGTGTGCGTCCTTGTGGGACGCGGACCTGGTGGACGCCGGCGGGATGCTGCCGGTCCTGCTGAGCCTAATATCGGCCGACGCCGCACCGCCGCCCGCGTCATGTGTGACCCGGGCGCGACGACGGTCGGGTTCCGTTTCGTGGGAGGATCGCGCCGTGCCGTCGCTTTTCGCTTCATACCTGCGCGTGTACGAGCCGCTGACCGCCTTCGACCGGGACCGTCAGTCGTACTGGCGGCGATACGTCAAGGAGGGTCGGGCGGTGGCCCCGTTGGAGGGGCCCGGCCGGCAGCGGACGGCGGTGATCGAGGCGCTCGGCGCGGGCTGGACCCGGCTGCCCGACCTGCCGGAGGAGGCGTACGTCCTGGAGACGGACGACACGCTGCTGGTCTGCCCGTGGAACCTACGGATCCGGGTGGCCGAGGCGGCGCTCAGCGCGCGGGACGGCGTACCGGCGGTGATCGCCGACGCCTTCGTGCCGCCGATCCTCGCCGGTCAGGCCAAGGCGGTGGTCGAGGACTGGCGCAGCGGCGCCCGGGTGCTCGAGCACGGCGTCCCCCGGGTGCACGAGCAGATCGCCACCTGGGGTGTGCCGCTGCGCTGGTTCGTGCTGGTCGACCCGGAGGAGCGGGAGCTGGTGACGCGCAGCGGGCGGCGGGCGCTGCGCTACCGGACGGAGATCTCCAAGGCCCGGCGCCGGTCGTCCCGCGCCCTGTCGGTGCTGCGCAAGTCGGTCGGGGACGCCCCGATCACCGAGGCGGTCGAGGAGGCCGCCCGCTGGCTGGAGGAGTTCCACCCGCGGTCGATGGTGGAGCTGGACTACGGCGGCCTGGTTCCGCTGCTGTCGGACGAGACGCTGACCGCGGACGACTCGCCCGAGCTGGTCGCCGCCGGTCTCGCCGGGCTGTCCCGGGGCGAGGCCGAGGAGGCGTCGGCGGCGTACGACAAGCTGGTCGCCCGCTGGCGTGCGGTGCAGTTGCTGGAGCGGTGCAACTAGTCACAAATCGCCCGACAAGCGCTCTTTTTCCGAGGGTGGCTCGTAGTTGGCGCATCACGAACCGTGATCATGAGTCCGAATAAGATAGTTTCTGCCACGCAAAAGTCACATAAATCGGGCATGGTTCATCCGTCCGTCTAGGGACGTTCGGCCGTTCGGCCCATGTCGGACATCGGGGACTAGCCGGACCATGGGAGACGCGTCGACCGGCGGGACCCCGGCCGATGTCTATACACGTGGAGGAGTGACCGATGGCATCGCGAACGCACGAACCAGAGCCGCTACTCACGCCGGCCGAGGTGGCGTCGATGTTCCGTGTCGACCCGAAGACGGTGACCCGGTGGGCCAAGGCTGGCAAGCTCAGCGCCATCCGGACCCTGGGCGGCCACCGTCGGTACCGCGAGTCGGAGGTTCGGGCCCTGCTGCAGGGGCAGATCCCCCAGCAGCGTCAGGGAGACTGACCGACCGACAGATTCACCAGGCGTACCGATGCGGGGGCGGCGGACACCGATCCGTCGCCCCCGCATCGTGTCCGCGTCCCACCGGTCGGGCCGGTGGCTCACTCGGCCAGGGTGACCCGGATCCCGACCGTGCCGCCCTCGCCGCGACGCAACCGGCTGCCGAGCAGGCTGAGCCGCCCGACCATCCGGTACTTCTGCTTGAGCAGCTCGCGAACCCGGCGGGTGCCCGCAGGATCGCAGATGGTCGCGTACCCGGACATCGCCTCGCCGTGCGGCCGGCCCCGGATGTCACAGGGTGCGACGGTGACCGCGCCGTCGCGGCGGATCCGCTTCACCTTGCCCGAGTCGGCCACCGTCCAGGCCGCCAGCGCGTCCCCGTCCCGGACCGCCCAGACCGGGGTCGGCACCGCCCGACCGTCCTTGCGGAAGGTGGTGAGCAGGATGTACTTCTCCGCCGCCAGGCGGTCCAGGGTCGTCACGCCGCCAGGATACGGCCGCGACACCGGCCCGAACGGCGGATAGCGTGAGTCGGTGACCGGGGAACCGAAGATCGGCGACGTGTTCGGCGAGATGCTGCGGGACGCGTACGCCGTCGCCACCGGCATCGGGCCGCGGCCCCTGGTCGGCGGGCGGCTGCCCCGACCGGTCATCGAGATCATCGAGCGGGACGACGGCCTGATCAACGGCGCGCCCGCCGCGCACTACCTGGACGGGCCGGCCGACTGGCAGCCACACGACCACCGGGCGGTGGACCGGGTCCGCGGCGAGACCCTGGACATCGGTGTCGGCGCCGGCCGGATCGCGCTGCTGCTCCAGGAGCGGGGGGGTGCCGGTGACCGGGCTGGACACCTCGATGGGCGCGCTGCGGGTCTGCCGGCGCCGGGGCGTCCGCGACCTGGTCCACGGCACGGTGGACGATCACGTCGCCGACGGCTGGCGGTACGACACGTTCCTGCTGCTCGGCAACAACCTCGGGCTGATCGAGGGCCGGGAACGGGCGCCCGGCTTCCTGGCCGCGCTCGCCGCGCTGGCCCGGCCCGGGGCGCAGATCATCGCGCACGGCACCGACCCGTACGGCACCACCGACCCGGTGCACACCGGCTACCACGAACTCAACCGGCGTCGGGGCCGGCTCGGCGGGCAGCTGCGGCTGCGGCTGCGCTACCGCGAACTCGGCACCGACTGGTTCGACTACCTGGTCTGTTCGGTGGCCGAGCTGACCGAGCTGGTCCGGGACTCGCCGTGGCGGCTGACCGATGTGGACGACCAGGACGCCCCGTACTACCTCGCCACCCTCCGACTCGCGGGCTGACCCGGGAACCGGCCTGGGGCTGCACGGGTCCGGCCACGATGCGGCGAACGGTCCGGCGCCGCGATGGCGCCGGACCGATCGACCCGCCTCAGACCTGGACGGTCGGGGGGAGCTGCTCGGGGGGAAGGCCGCCGTCGCCGTCGACGACCTCGTCGGGGGTGCCGTCCTCGTCAATGTCGACCATGGTGATGTCGACCTTGCCGTCACCGTCCGTGTCGAACTGGAACAGGTCGGCCTTGCCGTCGCCGTCGGTGTCCACCACCCACACGTCGGTCTTGCCGTCGTTGTTGGTGTCCGCGCGCAGCAGGTCGACGCGGTCGTCCCCGCGGGTCTCCACTGTCTCCGGTGCGTCGCTCATCTCGGTCCTTCCCTCGGTTGACGGCCGTCTGTACCCGAATCGGAAGGATCCCACGCCTGACGCCGGCCGGGGACGGGCCGGCACGCCCGGGTTCCGGAGGTCCGGACGTGGCGGTCCGCCGCCGACCCTGCCGCGCGCTGCCCGCCGGTGCTGCATAGGGTCGGCACCATGAACGATCGTCTTGTCGTCGTCGGGGCCGGCACCATGGGGCTCGGCATCGCGTACGTGGCGGCCGGCGCCGGCCACACCGTCGAACTGGTCGAGGTCGACCGGGATCGGGCGGCCGACGCCTCGGCGCGGCTGGACTCGCTGTGGGACCGGGCGGTCCAGCGGGGCAGGCTCACCGCCGACGAGGCGGCGGCGAACCGGGAGCGGCTGACGCTGCGCTCGTCGCTCGCCGAGCTGGCGCCCGCCCCGGAGGTGATCGTCGAGGCGGTACCGGAGCGGCTCGACCTGAAACGGGCCGTGCTGCGCGAGGCCGCCGCCCTCCGGCCGGCGCTGCTGGGCAGCAACACCTCCAGCATCCCCATCGGGGAGCTGGCCGCCGGGCTGGACCGGCCGGAGAGCTTCCTCGGCCTGCACTTCTTCAACCCCGTCTGGGCGATGGCACTGCTGGAGATCGTGGTCGGCCCGGCCACCGCCGAGGAGACCACCACGGCGGCCGTCGCGCTCGCCGGCCGGCTGGGCAAGGACCCCGTCGTCGTACGCGACATGCCCGGCTTCGCCACCTCCCGGCTCGGGGTCACCCTCGGCCTGGAGGCGATCCGGATGGTGGCCGACGGGGTGGCCGGCACCGCCGACATCGACAAGGCGATGGTGCTCGGCTACCGGCACCCGGTCGGGCCGCTGGAGCTGACCGACCTGGTCGCCTGGACGTGCGGCTGGACATCGCCCGCACCCTCCAGGCCGCGTACGGGGACCGGTTCGCGCCACCGCCGCTGCTGGTGGAGATGGTGGCCGACGGGCGACTCGGCAAGAAGTCCGGTCAGGGCTTCTACCGCTGGGAGGACGGCGTGAAGGTGAGCGGCGCGGACGAGGGGCGGGCGCGATGAGCGGCGGGGGGCTCCGGGTCGAGGAGCACCCGGACCGGCTGGTGGTGACGCTGGACCGGCCGGAGAAGCGGAACGCCATCGACGCGGACCTGATCGCCGCGCTGCACGAGGTCTGCGCCGAGCTCGAGGCCCGGCCGCGGCTGCTGTTGCTCACCGGCGGCGCCGAGGGCATCTTCGCCGGCGGGGCGGACATCGGCCAGCTCCGGGAGCGGGGTCGGCTGGACGCCTTGGCGGCGATCAACTCGGCCGCCTTCGCGCGGATCCGGGCCCTGCCGATGCCGAGCGTGGCGGCCGTGGACGGCCCGGCGCTGGGCGGCGGGGCCGAGCTGGCGTACGCCTGCGACCTGCGGGTCTGCACGGCGCACGCGGTGTTCGGTCAGCCCGAGGTGCGGTTGGGCATCCTGGCCGGCGCCGGGGGCGACCCACCGGCTGCCGGCGCTGGTCGGTGAGGCGCGGGCCAAGGAGCTGCTCTTCACCGGCCGGCGGGTGGACGCCGACGAGGCGCTGCGGATCGGCCTGGTCAACCGGGTGGTGGCCGAGCCGGCGGAACTGCTGCCGGCGGCCCACGGGCTGATCGACGAGATGGCGAAGGGCTCGGCGCTGGCGCTGCGGCTCACCAAACTGGCGGTGGACGCCCCGCCGGCCGCGCACCCGCACCTCGACCTGGTCAGCCAGGCGGTGCTCTTCGAGGACGAGGAGAAGCACCGGCGGATGACCGACTTTCTCGAACGGCGCCGCAGCCGCTGACCGGTGCGGCCGTCACGCCTCGCTGCGGTGGCTCAGTGGCGGATCTGCACCCCGCCGTCGGCGATCGCCTTGATCACCTGGATCGACTCGGCGAATCCGATGATCAGGACGGCGTCGGCGCCGAAGTCCTTGATCTCCTGGGCGCCGGCGGTGAAGTCGACCGGCGGTGCCTCCGGGTCGTCCTGCGGCACGTAGGTCAGCAGCTTCACCTGGTCGCCGCCGATGCCGGCCCGCTCCAATTCCTCCCGGACGTAGCCCTGGAGGCCCTCGCCGTAGGAGTCCTTGCGAGCGACCAGGACGATCTTGTGTGGCCCGTCGCGCAGGATCACGTCGGCCAGCGCGCGACCCTGCAGGCTGTCCGGCGGGGCGGTACGGAAGTAGAGGCCCTTGTCGTCCGCCTGGGACAGCGCGGCGTCGGTGTTCGACGGGGAGAACAGGATCCGGCCGGCGGCGACCACGTCGGGCAGCACGGCGCTCGAGATGCCCGAGGCGGCGGCCCCGATGATCACCTGTACGCCCTGGCGGACGTGGGACGCCACGGTGGCCTTGGCGACCACCGGGTTCGTGCCGTCGTCACCGTCGATCCAGACGACCGGATCGCCGAGCACTCCACCGGCGGCGTTGATCTCCTTGACCGCCAGCGCGGCGCCGGCCGCCAGCGGCGGGTTGGCCAGCGCCAGGTCGCCGGTCTTGGGCAGCAGGCCGCCGAGGATCAGGGGCGAACCGTCGCTCGGGTCGGAGCCGTTGCCGCGCTGCTTCCGCGGCTTCGGCGTGCCTTGGTGCTCGCCGCCGACTCGTCACCCGCGCCGACGAATTCGGTCTTGCCGTCGTTGAGCTTCGGGCCGTCGAAGTGCAGCGTGGCGTAGCTGGCCGTGGACGGCTCCCCGGCGTCGGTGAACCCGGCCCGGTTGAGCGACATGCCGCGGTACTCGATGTCCTGGCCGTTGCGGGCGAGCGTCAGGCAGGCGGCCACCGTCTCGCACCGCTGCCCGTTGGTGGTCACCCCGACGATCTGCTTGGCGATCGCGGCAGGGTTGGTGGTGCCGGCAAGCTGGGCGGCCAACGCGCTGATCACCACCGCGTCGTACGACTCGCCCGCATAGAGGAAGTCGCCGAGCTTGGGATCGACGGAACGTAGCCGGTTCTTGAAGCTCTCCGGCAACGGGGTGAGCGGGGTGGTGCCCTTCATGCCGTCAATCAGGTCGGCGCGATCCTTCAACTCCGCGGCGTAGGAGTTGAGCATGTTGCCGTCGGACCCGTAGAGGCGCACCTGTTGGGTGGCGGCCTCCTTGGGCTCCTCGGTCCCGCAGGCGCTGGTGGCGAGCAGGAGCGTCGCGCAGACCGCCAATGTGGCAGCGCGCGAACCGCGTGTTACGACCATGATCGTCCTTCCTCCGGCGAAGGTCCGCTGCGCACATTAGCGTGCCAGCGCGGACGGCGGGACCGTGGAGGCGGGTGAATTGGCGCGCCACCCGCAATGTTCACGCAGCGTGACCGGTGTGCTGTCCCCGGTCACCGCTTGACCGCCCCTCGTACTGTGCGGCAGGTGACCGACGTACCACAGCAGACGCTGGACGACGCGACCGCCGTGCTCCGATCGGCGCTCGCCGGGGACGGCGACGCGGTGGTGGGCACGTTCGACGCGGTGGTCGACCGCTCCGGCGTCGAGGGGGCGTACGGGGTCGCCTGGTGTCTCGCCGCGACCATGGTGGGTACCGCACCGCCACCGGGGACCTGCGCGCTCGACTTCCCCGGCATCGACCAGGCCGGTTACGACACCCGCTGGGTGGCCCGGTTCGTCAGCGCGTACGCCAACCGGGACGCGGACACCGGCGAGGCGCTCTTCGGCGCGGCCATGGCCGACGGCCTCCTCCCGGACTGCCTGCTCACCCTCGCCGGCTCGACGGTCGCCACCCTGCGCAGCCGCGCCGGTTGAGCCCACGGCGCCCGCCCTCGGGCGGCCCGCACCCCCGGCGGGGTTGGCGGGTGTGGTAGCTCTGGTGACATGTCCGAGGCCATGCTCAGCAAGGTACGCAAGCTGCTGGCCCAGGCCGAGACCCGGCCTGCACGCCCGCCGAGGCGGCGGCCTTCACCGCCAAGGCCACCGAGCTGATCGCCCGCTACGGGGGTGGACCGCGCCCTGCTGGCCGCCCGCGATCCGGCCACCGACCCGATCGGCGACCGGGTGGTCGACGTGGTGGCGCCGTACGCGCGGGACAAGGCCGGCCTGCTGGCCGCCGTGGCCGACCCGCTGCGCTGCCGCTGCGTACGCCGGCGGCATGGCAGCGGCTTCGCGATGCACCTGTTCGGCTTCGCCAGCGACCTGGAACGGGTCGACCTGCTCTTCACCTCGCTGCTGGTGCAGGCCGCGCACGGGCTGGCGGGCGCCGTCGTGCCGGTGGGTGAGCATCCCGCCGCCTTCCGCCGTTCCTGGCTCGCCGGGTACGCCCAGGTGGTCGGCGGGCGGCTGCGGGCCGCCGGAGACCGGCGCGGCCGCGGAGTCCGGGACCCCCTCGGTCGCGCTGGTGCTCGCCGACCGGTCGGATCGCGTCCAGCGCCGGGTCGCCGAGGTCTACCCCCGGTTGCGGACCGCCGCGCCCCGCCGGCTGGCCGGCACCGGGTACGGGTCGGGTGCCGAGGCGGGCCGCCGCGCGGACCTGGGTGGGCGGGGAGTGGCCACCGGCCGGGGACCGGACCGGGGCATCGCGTGGTGACGGTGGCTGAGACCCACCGGGTGGTGGCGGGTGCGCGCGGGCTCGCGCTCAGCCGGCCTGCGGCAGCTGTCGGACCACGGAGGCGTGGTAGCGGGAGAGCAGTTCGTGCCAGCCGGCGGTGAGCGCCTGGCGGTAGCCCTCGGCGGCCTCCCCGTGCCGGTCGAAGTGCCGGTGCTCCACCTCCACCCGGGTGCCGGGGCCTTCCGGGAGGAAGAGCACCTCCACCTCGCTGGCCAGGGCCGGATCCGGCACCGGTGACCGGTCGGGGCCGATCTGCCAGATGAACACTAGTCGGCGGGGCGGATCCCAGGTCAGCACCCGACCCCAGTCGGCCCGGAAGCCGTACGGGCCGATCTCGTAGAGCATCCCGCCCGCGCGTGGCTCGATCCCCAGCTCGGCCAGCGCGGCCGGCCCGGACCAGGTGTATTCCCGTACCCACCAGTCGGTCAGCGCCCCGGTGAAGACCTCGAACGCCTGCTCGGCGGAGGCTGGGAGGAGGAGGCTGCTGCGCAGCGAGAACCGTTCGACGTCCTGACGGACGCCATCCGGATCAGCCATCTCCTGCCCCATAAGCCCGGACCATACCGGCTGATGCCCCGCTGTGCAGCTTCGCGCCCTCCCCGCTTGCGGACTACCGCAGACCCCTTTCCGGCACCCGTACGGGCGGCGCGCGCCCGGATTGGATGGGTATCCGGAAAGCGGGTAACCGCGCCTGATCCGGCCCGGAACGCCGGCGGGCGGAGCGGAGCGGGAGCGATGAGCGAGAGCGAAGCGGAGCGGCGGGAACCGGAACCGACCGGTGGGCGGCCGGCCGGTGGCGCCGGGAACGTCGAGCCGGACGTCGTGCTCGACATACCGGAGGTGTCGGTCGACTCGATCCGGCTGGCGGTGGACGGCCTCGACGCCGACGTGTCGCTGCGTGCCCGGCTGGCCAACCTGCTCCAGCTCGATGCGGGCGTCCGGGTGCACCTTGAGGGGGTCGAGCTCGACATGACCGGGGTACGCGCCGAGGCGCTGCTCAAGGTGCACCTGGAAAAGCTGGCGGAGATTCTGGATCGGGCGCTGAGCACGATCGACCGGAACCCGGAGATCATCGCCGCCCTGGCCCGAACGGCTGAGGCGAGCATCGACGACGTCAATCGGGCCGCCGGGCAGCTCACCGGCGACGCGGCCAGAAAAGCCGGCCCGCCGCTCGGCGCAATCGGCGCGGTGGCGGACCAGGCCGGCCAGCGGGTCGGCGAGATCGGGGCGGTGGCGGACGAGACCCTGCGGGACCGCACCGCCGCCGCCGGGCCCGCTCCGGACCG
>JAEVHO010000077.1 GCA_016802835.1 Micromonospora sp. ATA32
CCGACGCCGCCGCGCCTGACCCGCCGCGCCCCGCCCCCCGCGCTCGGTCATCTGCCGCGCCGTGTCGGAGATCGCCGCCTCGACGTCCGCCCCGCGACGCCTGGGGCTACCCCTACGCCGTCACCGTCTGACCCGCGCGCACCGAACGCCCCCGCCCCCTGGACTGCGCCGGGGGGCCTTTCGTCGTTTACACGCCCGGTACGCCCGTTCGGTCCGCGCGGTCCCGTGGCACTCGGTCGTTATCGCCGCCTAGTCGCCGCCGGCCGTACGGGCACGGACAGCAGGAACCGCGAGTACAGCTCGGCTACCGGCACCGTCGGGAGATCGTCGACGGCGGTCACGAACAACCCGGCGAGGTACGTAGCCGCCGCCCAGGGGTCACCGGCCGCGAGGGCGGCCCGCGCGCCCGGGCACGGGTACGGCTGTTTACACGCCGCGCAGTCCCATGCCGGACGCTGCGGCCGGTGGGCGGTCACCAGTGCCGCCCTGCGTTGGCCCGAAACGCCTGGGCGGGTGTCAGCCAGCCCGCGCGACCGGGCTGCGGGTAGGCGTCCGTCGGCGCGTCCGCCCACGCCGAACGCTACGGCGCTGGCTCGGCGGGTGGCGGCGTTCGGTGGCGATCGGGGCACGGCCAGCGCAGCTTGCACACACACCACCGCGAGAGCAGCCAGCGGCGGCGGTGTCGGAGGTCGGCCGGGACAGGTTTCGGATCACGGCGTGTGGGCATACCGTCACGCTGCCGGACCGTAGGCAGGTAGTCAACCCCTCCGGTGACAGGTTGCCTACCCGCGTCGCCGGAGGGTCCGCCCATGCGGGTCATGGCGTTGTCTGAAGTCGCCGCGTACCTCGGCGTCTCGCGCCAGCGCGCCGCGATCCTGGTCGACCGGCCAGACTTCCCGGCCCCAATCGACACGCTGACCGTCGCCGCATCTGGGACGCGGCCGAGGTCCGCGAGTACGCCGCGAAGCGCCGGGAGCGCAACGAAGGCGGGGCGGGTTAGGGCCCTTCCTCGGCCGCGCTTCGGCCTACTCTCACGCCCTACGAGCGCCCACAGCGACCCGACCCCTCCCCGCTGGCCTGCGACCTGATCAACGCCCTCGCCGCATGGGTCGCCGACGAACTGGGCGAGCCTCACCCCGCGCCCCGCCGGCCCGCCTGTCGGCCGTTCCCCGGCCGTCGCCGCCGCGCCTGACGCCCACACGAACGAAGCCCCCCGCCGCCGGACCGTGCCGGTTGCGGGGGCATTCTGCGTTTACACGCCTACGACGTTCCTCGGCAGCGCCGTCATGCGGGCCCGTCGCCTCCTACGTGCGTTCGACGCGCCGGCAACGCGTCCCGCCCTGATTCCGCCCTCCGCCGCCCCTGCCGGACCTGGCGGACGTCCTCGGCGACGCCGTGGCAGGCTGGCGGGTATGGCAACATCACCCCGCGTCCGTGCGCCCGAGCTACGGGGCCGATCCTGGCTCAACACAGGTGGACGAAACCTGACATTGCGGGATTTTCGAGGTCGCTGCGTCATCTTAGATTTCTGGACCTTCTGCTGCATCAACTGCCTGCACGTGCTCGACGAGCTACGCCCGCTCGAGGAGAAGTACGGCGACGTGCTGGTGGTCGTCGGCGTGCACTCGCCCAAGTTCGAGCACGAGAAGGACCCGGACGCGCTGGCCGCGGCGGTCGAGCGGTACGGCGTGCACCACCCCGTCCTCGACGACCCCGAGCTGGACATGTGGCAGCAGTACGCGGCCAAGGCGTGGCCGACGCTGTCGGTGGTCGACCCCGAGGGGTACGTCGTCGCCACGATGGCCGGTGAGGGTCACGCCGAGGGTCTGGCCCGGCTGATCGACGACCTGATCGCCACCCACGAGGCGAAGGGCACCCTGCACCGCGGCGACGGCCCGTACGTCCCGCCGGCGGCGCCGGAGACGACCCTGCGCTTCCCGGGCAAGGCCGTGCTGCTCGACGGCGGCAACCTGCTGGTCTCCGACTCGGCCCGGCACTCGCTGGCGGAGCTGGCCCCCGGACGGCGAGACGCTGGTCCGGCGGATCGGCTCGGGGCGAGCGGGGTCGGGCCGACGGTCCCGCGGAGGCGGCTGCCTTCGCCGAGCCGCAGGGGCTCTGCCTGCTCCCCGCGCACGCGGCCGAGGTGGCCGGGTACGACCTGGTCGTCGCGGACACCGTCAACCACCTGCTGCGCGGGGTACGGCTGACCACCGGCGAGGTGGTCACCGTCGCCGGCACCGGCCGGCAGTGGCGCTCCACGGTCGACGACCACGCCCACGACGCGCTCTCCGTCGACCTCTCCTCACCCTGGGACGTCGCCTGGTACGACGACAGGGTGGTCGTCGCGATGGCGGGCATCCACCAGCTCTGGTGGTTCGACCCGATCAAGCGGACCGCCGGCATGTACGCCGGCACCACGGTCGAGGCGCTGCGGGACGGCCCGCTGCCGGAGGCGTGGATGGCGCAGCCGTCCGGCCTCGCCGTCTCGGCCGACGGGGCCCGGCTCTGGGTGGCCGACAGCGAGACCAGCGCGCTCCGGTACGTCGAGAACGACACCATGGGCACCGCCGTCGGTCAGGGGCTCTTCGACTTCGGCCACGTGGACGGGCCGGCCGACCGGGCGCTGCTGCAGCATCCGCTCGGGGTGTGCGCGCTGCCGGACGGTTCGGTGCTGATCGCCGACACCTACAACGGCGCGGTCCGCCGCTTCGACCCGGAGAGCGACCAGGTCTCCACGGTGGCCGACGGGCTCGCCGAGCCGAGCGACCTGGTGCTCACGGCGGAGGGTGCGGTGCTGGTGGTCGAGTCGGCCGCGCACCGGCTGACCCGGCTGGCCCCGGGCGCGCTCTCCGCGGCCGGGGCGAACACCGTCGACGGTCCCCGGCACCGGCTGGAGCGCAAGCCGACCGACGTGGCCGCCGGCGAGCTGATCCTGGACGTCATCTTCACCCCGGCGCCCGGGCAGAAGCTGGACGACACGTACGGCCCGTCCACCCGGCTGGTGTTTCGGCCTCGCCGCCGGAGCTGCTGGTCGAGGGGGCCGGCACGACCACGGACCTGTCCCGCCGGCTGGTCGTCAACGGCGAGGTGGCCCAGGGCGTGCTCCAGGTGACCGCCCAGGCGGCCACCTGCGACGCGGACGTCGAGCACGCCGCCTGCCACCTGACCCGGCAGGACTGGGGCGTACCGGTGCGGGTGGTCACGGCGGCGCGACGCGGGTGCCGCTGGTGCTGCGCGGCATGGACGCCTGACGCCGGCGGGCTGGCGGTCCCGGCGGTCCGACGTGGCTGCCGCGGCGGCCGCGTTGGACGCGGCAGGCCAGGGACCGCCGGCGCGGGCTACCGCGCGAACGGCGTCGGCGTGACGCCGGCGTCGATGAGGGCGGCCCGGACCAGTGCGGCGGAGGCGACCGCGCCCGGGCTGTCGCCGTGCAGGCAGATCGACTCGACCGGGCACGAAATGACGCTGCCGTCGACGGCGACCACGGTGTGCTCGGTGGCCATCTGGACGGCCCGGCCGGCCACCTCCTCGGGATCGGTGATCAGCGCGCCGAGGGCGGTCCGCGGCACCAGCGAGCCGTTCGGCAGGTAGCCGCGGTCGGCGAAGCCCTCGGCGACCACCCGCAGGCCGGCCCCGGCCGCGAGCTGGGCGAGCACCGATCCGGGCGCGCAGAGCAGCGGCAACTGGCCGCCGTAACCGCTCACGGCGGCGACCAGGGCCGCGGCCTGGGCCTCCTCGCGGGCCGCGGCGTGGTAGAGCGCGCCGTGCGGCTTGAGGTAGCGGACCCGGGTGCCGAACAGCCGGCAGAACGCGTCGAGGGCACCGAGCTGGTAGATCACCTCGTCGCGCAGTTCGGCGAAGGCGTAGGCGATGTACCGCCGGCCGAACCCGGCGAGGTCCCGGTAGCCGACCTGGGCGCCGATCGCGACGCCGCGCTCGGCCGCGGCGTCGCACACCTGCCGCATGGTGGACGGGTCACCGCCATGGAAGCCGCAGGCGACGTTGGCGGAGGTGACGAGGTCCAGCAGCGCCTCGTCGTCGCCCAGCCGCCAGACGCCGAATCCCTCGCCGAGGTCAGCGTTGAGGTCCATGGAACCTGACGGTAGTCCCTGGCCGGGCCTGCGCGAGCGGGGTCACGTCGTCCACCACCCGATGACCGGGTACCCGCCGGTGGTCGGGTGGTCGGCGAGAAAGATCAACGGCTGGCCGTCCGCCGGCACCTGGACCGCGCCGAGCGAGGGCCACGGATCCGGCGGGCACCCGGGGGCGCGGGGTGGGCAGCCGGGGCACCGCCCACTCCGGCGGCAGGCCGGTCAGGTACCCGAACCCGGGCGCGAAGCCGCAGAAGGCCGCCCGGAACTCGGTGCGGCGGAGCTGCTGGACCACCTCGGCCACGTCCACGCCCCAGTGATCGGCGACGGCGGGCAGGTCGGGGCCGTCGTACACCGTGGGGACCTCGACCCCGCCGGCGGCGGCCGCGGTGGTCGGGGGACGTGCGCCCAGCCGGCGATCAGCGCGGCGGTGGCCGCCGGGTCGGGTACGCCGTCCAGCAGGACGGTGCCGGCGGCCGGGACGATCTCGTCGGCGGTCAGTTCGCCGTGCTCGCGGCGGTGCCACAGCTCCGCCCGCCACCCCTCCACCTGGTCGGGGTCGTCGCAGTCGATCAGCAGGGCGTGCCCGCCGACGGATCGGATCCGCATCCACCCATCCTCCCGGATGGACACCAGCGGTCCACCGAGCCGTGACCGGAGACACTACTTGCAGGTAACCTACGGTGCCGTAACCTTAGGCGGTGACCACCTCCGCACCGCTTCGGCTCAAGCCGGTCGACCTCGGTAAACCCCGAATGCGCGGCTGGCTGCACACCTACGCGTTCTTCGTCGCGCTCGTCTGCGGCATCGTGCTCTGCTCGATCGCGGCCAGCCGGCCGGGATGGGCGCCCCTGGTCAGCTGCGTCATCTACAGCCTGACCGTGTGCGGGCTCTTCGGCACCAGCGCCCTCTACCACCGACGGGTCTGGTCGGAGCGCGGCTACCAGATCATGCGCCGGATGGACCATTCGATGATCTTCGTGTTCATCGCCGGCACGTACACGCCGTTCTGCCTGCTGTTGCTGGACACCCGGCACGCCACGATCATGCTCAGCCTGGTCTGGGGTGGCGCGCTGGCCGGGGTGGCGGTCAAGCTGATCTGGCCGCACGCGCCGCGCTGGGTCTCCGCCCCGCTCTACCTGGCACTGGGCTGGGTGGCGGTGGCGATGCTGCCGGAGATCCTGCACTCCGGCGGGGTCACCGCGCTGGTCCTGCTGATCGTCGGCGGTGGCATCTACAGCGTCGGCGCGATCTTCTACGCGCTGCGCCGGCCCAACCCGTGGCCCACCGTCTTCGGCCACCACGAGTTCTTCCACGCCTGCACGCTGCTCGCCGCGATCTGCCACCACATCGCGATCTACTTCGCGCTCTTCACCTGACCTCCGGGTCGCACCGGCGAGCCCGTCGTGCTCCTCGCCCTCCGGTCGACCCGCAGTGCGCCGGGGGCGATCACCACCGGACGCGGTTCGGGCCACGCCTCGTGGCGGGGCCCCCGACGTTCCGGGTGGTGCGAGCGGTCAGACCGGAGGGCCCGGGCGACGCACCTCGCGGTACTCCTGCACGACCCGGTCGTCCTGCACCGGCACGACCTGTTCGCGGACGACGCGGTCCTCGCGCACCGGCGCGGCGACGACCGTACGGCGACGGGTGTTCCAGAAGTAGAGGGTGGTGAGCAGGCCCGCCACCCCGGCGAGCATCAGCACCCAACCGACGACACTGATATTGAGCCAACCCAGGTTGGCGTCGATCGCGAATGCGAAGATCGCACCCAGCGCGATGAGGAAAATGCTGCCACCAATGCCCATTTCGTCGCCTCCTTGGCTGTCAGCTGGCGTTTCCTACCCGCCGCGGCCATGGAAGAGGTTGCGGCACACATCGACTTACCCCGGCGCTCTGATCGTCAATCAGGCAAGCTGAGTGCCATGACGGACGGCAGGGGCGAGGAACGGACGCTGGTGCTGCTGCGGCACGCCAAGGCCGAGCAGCCGAGGGACGCTCCGGACCTGGAGCGCCCGCTGACCGCCCGTGGGCACGCCGACGCGTCCGCGGCCGGCGCCTGGTTGGCCCGGCACGGCCTGCTGCCCGACGTGGTGCTCTGTTCGGCGGCCCGGCGTACCCGGCAGACCTGGCACGATGTGGCGCTCGGCATGACCGGCGCACCGCCGGAGGGCGGACCGGCCGGCTCGTCGCCGACGATCCGCTACGCGCAGGAGGCGTACGAGGCCCTTCCGGAGGATCTGCTGGAGCTGGTCAGGGCGGCCCAGCCGGATGCCGGCACGGTGCTGCTGGTCGCCCACAATCCCGGCATCTCGCTACTGTCCGCCCTGCTGGATCCGGACGGGGCGGACCGGGACGAGCTACGCACCACCGACCTCGTGGTGCACCGGACCCCGCTCGCCTGGGCGGAACTGGGCCCGGGGGCAGCGGGGGTCAGCGCTCGGCACACCGCCCGCGGCTGACCGGTCGGATCTGCGCACGGCCCAGCCTCCCCAGGGCCGTTACGCGGGGCGGTTCGGCGGCGACAGCCGGGCCCGGGCGCGCCAGGACGGTCATCCGGTCGGCGGCCCGGCCCTGGCGCGTCAGGACGGCGGCGCGGTCGGCGGCGGCGGGTCGGGCGGCGGCGGCATCATCGCGGTCGGGTGCGAGAGCCGGTTCTCCTCCACGATGAGAGTGCGGGCCCGCTTGCGCCGGTCCTGCCAGAACCAGAGCGTGGTGAGCAGGACGGCCAGTCCGGCCAGGATGAACACCCAGCCGACCGCGCGCAGATCTATCCACCAGACATTGGCTCTGATGGCGAATGTCATGATCGCGCCGAGCGCGATGAGGAAAATACCGCTACCAATGCCCATGTGCGCTGCACTCCCCCGTGCGGTGGCTCTGGGCGTTCTCTGACGGACGTCCGGGCAACGATTACCCGCGATGCTTCCCCGCTACCCCCGCCCCACCGCCGCGAATACCCCCGCCGCGCACCAGGCCGCGTTGTTCCAGGACATATCGCTGTCGCTGGAGGTCAACCAGGAACGATCCGCCCTGGATCGGCGCGGGTGGGGTGGGGACACGACGCGCGGCGAGAGGTGCTCGCCGGCCGCCGGGGTGTGGCTGTCAGATTCGGGTGGGATGGGCCTTCTCGACGATCAGAAGGCTTCCTCCGGGAGGTCCATCAGGTCGAGGTCGGTGCCCTCGATGATCCGCCGGTCGGCACCGATACGGGGCAGCACCTCGCGGGCGAAGAAGCGGGCAGCGGCCACCTTGCCGGTGTAGAACGCCTCGTCGGCGGCGGAGACCTCGCCGTTCAGGGCGCGCAGAGCCACGTCCGCCTGACGCTGCAGCAGCCAACCGACCACCACGTCGCCGAGGGCCAGCAGCAGACGACGGCTGCTCAGCCCGACCTTGTAGAGCGCCCGGGCCTCACCGCCCTGCGCCTCGCCCAGCCAGCCGGTCATGATGCCGAGGATGTTCTGGACCTCGGCGAGCGCCTTGCCGAGCGCCTGCCGCTCCTCCTTGAGCTGGCCGTTGCCGCCCTCGGAGGTGATGAACTCCTGGATCTCACCGGCGACGGTCATCAGCGCCTTGCCGTTGTCCCGGACGATCTTGCGGAACAGCAGGTCGAGGCTCTGGATCGCGGTGGTGCCCTCGTACAGGGTGTCGATCTTCGCGTCCCGGACGTACTGCTCCAGCGGGTAGTCCTGGAGGAAGCCGGACCCGCCGAAGGTCTGCAGCGACTCGTGCCCGAGCAGCTCGTACGCCCGCTCCGAGCCGACCCCCTTGACCAGCGGGAGCAGCAGGTCGTTGACCCGCTTGGCGCGCTTGATCGCCTTCTCGTCACCGGCCGACTCGGCCATCGCGATCTGGTCCTGCCAGCTCGCGGTGTAGCAGACCAGCGCGCGCAGGCCCTCGGCGTACGACTTCTGCAGCATCAGCGAGCGGCGCACGTCCGGGTGGTGGGCGATGGTCACCCGCGGCGCAGTCTTGTCGCTCATCTGCAGCAGGTCGGCGCCCTGCACCCGGTTCTTGGCGTACTCCAGGGCGTTCAGGTAACCGGTCGACAGGGTGGCGATCGCCTTGGTGCCGACCATCATCCGGGCGTACTCGATGATCATGAACATCTGCCGGATGCCGTCGTGCTTCTCGCCCAGCAGCCAGCCCTTGGCCGGTACGCCGTGCTCGCCGAAGGTCACCTCGCAGGTGTTGGAGACCTTCAGGCCCATCTTGTGCTCGACGTTGGTGGCGAAGACCCCGTTGCGCTCGCCCAGCTCGCCGGTGCTCTCGTCGAAGTGGTACTTCGGCACCACGAAGAGCGACAGGCCCTTGGTGCCCGGGCCGCCGACGCCCTCGACGCCGACCGGGCGGGCCAGCACGTAGTGGACGATGTTGTCGGTCAGGTCGTGCTCACCGGAGGTGATGAAGCGCTTGACGCCCTCGATGTGCCAGGAGCCGTCCGGCTGCTGGATCGCCCGGGTGCGGCCCGCGCCCACGTCCGAGCCGGCGTCCGGCTCGGTGAGCACCATCGTGGAGCCCCACTGCTTGTCGATGAAGATCCTGGCCCACTTCTTCTGCTGCTCGGTGCCCTCGACATGCAGCACGTGCGCGAAGGACGGGCCGGAGGCGTACATCCAGATCGGGGCGTTGGAGCCCAGCACCAGCTCGGCGAGGGACCACCAGAGGGCACGCGGCGCGTTGGTGCCGCCGAGCGCCTCGGGGAGGTCCAGCCGCCAGAACTCGGAGTCCATGAACGCCTGGTACGACTTCTTGAACGATGCCGGCAGCGGCGCGGTGTGCGTGGCCGGGTCGAAGACCGGCGGGTTGCGGTCGCTGTCCGTGTAGCTGGCCGCGAGGTCCTCGCGGGCCAGGCGGTCGACCTCGGAGAGGAAGCTGCGGGCGGTGTCGATGTCCAGGTCCGTGTACGGCTCCTGGCCGAACGCCCGGTCCGCCCCGAAGACCTCGAACAGGTTGAACTCGAGGTCCCGAAGGTTGCTCTTGTAGTGGGTCATGCTCGCTGGCCCCGCTTCCGGACAGGTGTTACCGATCAGTAACCCCGACTGTATTACTCACCGGTAGCCAGCGACAAGCCGAACCCCGAAGTGACAGCGATTACACACTTCCGGTTCAGCTTCCGGCCGACGCCCCGATCGCCCCGACCCGACCCCTCAGTTGGCGATGCCGACGGTCTGCCCGACCGTGCCGGGTTGGTCGAGCACCGTCAGCATGAGGTGGGCGACGTCGGCCCGGGAGATGGTGACCCCGCCCCGCACGTTGCGCCCGTACGCCGTCCGGTAGGTGCCGGTCAGCGGCTTGTCGGTCAGTCGCGGCGGGCGCACGACTGTCCAGTCGAGCCCGCTGTCCCGCAGCACGTCCTCCATCACCGCGAGATCGGCGTAGTGCCGACGGAGCACCCGCTTGATCCCCGGACCGAGCAGGTACCGCATCAGGAACCCGTCGCCCGGGTCGCTCCTCGGCGGGTGCGGCCGGCCGGGGGACGGCACCGTGCCGACCGGCGCGGCGCTGACCACGACGATTCGGCGCGAGCCGGCCGCCGCCATCGCATCGACGATGGCCCGGGTGCCCGGGGCAGCGATCCCGGCGTCGGACGCCGAGCGGGGACCGAGCCCGGACAGCACCGCGTCGGCCCCCTCGACCGCCGCCGCAGCACGGCCGGGTTGGCGGACGCCAGGTCGGCGGCGACCACCGCGACCGGTACGCCGACCAGCCTCGACGGATTACGGACCACGGCGGTGACGTCGTGGCCGGCGGTGACCGCCTGGTCGACCAGCTGACGGCCGATACCGCCGGTGGCCGCGAAGATGGTGAGCTTCATCAGCGATCCTCTCGTAAGATATGGGAACCATACTAGTTACCATGAGGTTCATACAATATGGGTTCCAAAATATCTGAGGACAGCGGGCGGGCCCGGCGCCGGATGGCGACCGAGGTCAAGGAGTCGATGCGGGAGCTGCGCAACCAGCTCGCGCTGCTCAACCACCACGTCGGCGTACGCCTCGCGCTCCGGGACGTCGACCTGGACTGCCTCGACCTCATCGCCCGGCACGGCCCGATCACCCCGAGTGCGCTGGCCCGCCGCGCCGGCCTGCATCCGGCGACCATGACCGGCGTCCTGGACCGCCTCCAGCGGGCCGGCTGGATCGTCCGCGACCGGGATCCGGACGCGGCGGACCGGCGGTCGGTCACCGTCCGGGCGCTGCGCGAACGGAACGCGGAGGTGTTCGGGCTCTACGCCGGAATGAACGCCTCGATGGACGAGATCTGCGCGGGATACGACGAGGCCCAGCTGGAACTGATCGCCGACTTCCTGCGCCGGGCCGGCCAGGCGGGGCGGCAGGCCGCCGACGAGCTGGCCGACGGCTGAGGACTGCCCATGGCCGGCCGCCCGGGTCAGCTCTCTGCCGCGCCGACCTCCCAGCTGGGGACGGCCGCCGCCGGGTCGCTGCGCGGGCCGGCGTACTCCATCAGGACCAGGGCGATATCGTCGTCCAACCGGCCGTGCACCCACTCGACCAGCGCGGTCTCCAGCGAGGCCAGACCGTCGGCGACCGTGCCGTGGCCGAGCAGCCGCCAGGCCCGGTCGGCGGTCGGGAAGAACTCGCCGTCCCGCCGGGCCTCGCCGAGCCCGTCGGTGAAGAGCAGCAGCCGGTCCCCCGGTTCCAGCCGTTCCACCCGGGGCCGGACCACCGGCATGAAGCCCAGCGGCGGCGCCGGGGCGGGGGGTTCGAGGGGAATCACCGCGCCACGGCGCAGCAGCAGCGGAGGCGGGTGTCCGCAGTTGACGATGGTGAGCGTCCCGCCCCGCTCCTCGACCAGCGCGGCGGTGACGAAGTCCTCGTCGCCCACGTTGCGGGCCACCGCCCGGTCCAGGTCGGCCACGACGGCGCGCAGGTCCGCCCGCTCGTACGCGACGTGCCGGTAGGAGCCGAGCACGATGCTGGCCAGCCGGACGGCGTCCAGCCCCTTACCGCGGACGTCTCCGATGATCATGCGGACGCCGTACGGGGTGTCGATCGCCTCGTACAGGTCGCCGCCGATCTCGGCCGTCGCGGTGGACGAGATGTACCGGCCGGCCACCGCCAGGGTGCCGACCTGCGGGCCGAGCGGCCGCAGCACGGCCTGCTGGGCCACCGTCGCCAGCTTCGATAGCTCGGCGATCTGCTCGGCCTGCCCCTCGCGGACCGAGGCCACCGCCGCGGCGATCCCGGTGGCCAGCGCGATGCCGGCCACGTTGACCGCGGTGACCAGGGATATCGGCCGCTCGCCGAGGGCGAAGCTGGCGCCGATCACGGTGGCGGCGGCGCCCACCCCGAGGACCACCCGCCAGGATGCGAGCGCCGCCGCGAGGAACGGGGCGGCCACCATCAGCGCGATGTAGTGCGCCGGCCGGCCGTCCGCCATCTCCACCGCGGAGACGAGCGCGAGCAGGATGAGGGCCGCGCCGAGGCCGGCGCGGGATCCGGGGGTCAGCGGGCCGCGGCCCGACTGGAAGGGTTGCGTGCGTACGAGGGACAGCATGCCTGATGGACGTGAACCCGTGAATGAACCTGACCCCTCGTCCGAGCAGGTTCTGCCCGGCCGGATCGTCCCGCCGATCCGATCGCCGGCGTTCACACGATCAGCCGAGCACCTCGTACGTGACGGTCAGCTCGCCGAGGTCGACCGAGGCGATGGCCTCGAACGCGGCCCGGGACAGGTCGATGCAGCGGCCGTCGATGTACGGGCCCCGGTCGTTGATCCGCACGGTCACCGACTTGCCGTTCGCCGGGTTGGTCACCCGCACCCGGGTGTTGAACGGCAGGGTCTTGTGTGCGGCGGTCAGCGCGTTCGGGTTGAAAGTCTCGCCGTTGGCCGTCATCTGGCCCTCGTCGTAGAAGGACGCGCCGCAGGAGCCGCTGTCGACGACGTTGCTGGTCGGGGCGGCCTTCTTCGTCGCGGTCGGCTTCGGGGCCGCCGAGCGCGCCTTGCCCCGGGACGCGGCCTGCGTACGGGTCGCCTTCGGGCTGGCCGTCACGACCGGCGACGGGCTGGCGCTCGGCGAGCCGGTGGCGGTCGGCGACGCGCTCGGGGAGGTCGGGGCGATGCTGCTCGCCACGTCCTCGGCGACGGCCGCTCCGGCGCGGCGGAGCCGGAGGTCAACTGGACGGCGCCAACCGTGCCGCCGACGGCGAGCGCGAGGCCGACCGCGGCGCTCGCCGCGATACCGGCCGGCGAGGAGAACATGCGGGTGCGGGAGTGCTTACCAGCCACCGGGCCCGGTCCTTTCGTCAGTTGAACAAACCGGGTCGGACCCTAACGAGAGAAGTACTTCCGAAGTCAACGTGATCATGGTGGTATGCCCATATTTGCGGGTATACGTGTAGCCGATCATCCGAGGCCAGGGGGGCCGGTCGGGCCCGTACTGGGCAGCCGGCAGGCGTGGCGCAGGATGGATGCCGTGCCCGCTGAGCTGAGCGAACGCCTCGTCGAGCTGTTCCGCTGGGTCGACCCCGGCCCGGGCAGCAGCCACCTGGTCAGCGACGTCTCCGGCTGGTGGCGTGACCCGTCGGTGCTGGCGGAGCTCGGACCGGCCCTGGTGGCGCCGTTCCGGGCCGCCCGGCCGACGGTGGTGGTCTCCCCGGCGGTCACCGGCCTGCTGCTCGGCCCACTCGCCGCCACCGCGCTCGGGGTGGGATTCGTGCCGGCGTACAAGGCGGGTGACGGGCGGCTGCCGGCCGGGCCGGTGAGCTGGGCGCAGAGTGCCCCCGACTTCCGGGGCCGCCGGGTCGAGCTGGGCATCCGGGACCGGCACCTCGGCCCCGGCGACCGGGTGCTGGTGGTGGACGACTGGGTGGCCACCGGCGCCCAGCTCCGCGCGATCCACGCGATCTGCGCCGCGCGGGGCGCCGAACCGGTCGGCACCGCCACCGTCGTCTTCGACTGTCCGCCCGAGGTCGCGGACGAGCTGAGGGTACGCGGCCTGGTCGACGCCGCCCGGCTGGGCGCCTGACTGAGCCGAGCGACCGGCCGCCGCCCCGAGGCCGGGGTCGGAGCAGGAGCCTTGACCTCGACGGCGCTTGAGGTTCGACGATGCCGGTATGGACGACGGAATCCTGGACGAGGCGTACCGCCGACTGCATTGCACCCGTGGTCAAGCTCGCCGACGCGGTCGTCGACGCGCACGCGGCGGCGGGTGACGAGCGGGTCCTGGCCGCCGCCGGCTACGCCGGGCAGCTCATCTGAGGAAGTCCTCCACCGCGGTGCAGACCCGGCCCAGCACCTCGGCCGACGCGGCCAGCGGACCGGGCACCATCAGCGAGTGGTCCGCGTCCGGGATCTCCAGCACGTGCGGGGTGAGCCGGCGGGCGACCCCACCGTCCCAGACCTGATCGGACGTGCCGCCGACCAGCAGAAACGGCTCGGTAGCCCGGCCGAGCGCGTCGGCCACGTCGGCCCGGGTGAGCAGCGGGGTGAGCCAGACCGCGCGGATCCCGCGATCGGCGGCGAGCGGGGCCGCGAACGTGCCGAGGGACTTGCCGACCAGCAGGTCGGTGCTCTCGCCGAGGGCCGGCGCCACCTGCTCGGCCACCCACGGGGCAGCCCGGTCCGCGCCGAGGTCCGGCGGCACCTGCCAGCCGATCTCGTGGGTGTCGGAGCCGGCCCGGCGCAGGGCCTCGCCGATGTACACGAAGAGTGGAGCGCGGGTGTCGTAGCCCCGCCCCGGGATGAGCACCGCCCGCCGGTCCGCCATGGCCGCCTCCTCGTGTCGCCGTCCGTTGGGTCACGGTATCGCCGGCCGGCCGGGCGGTGGGGGGGCGACGCAGGGCCCGCCCCGCCGGCGACGCGCCCCGCGATGGATTGCGGCGGCAGGGCACCTGGTCGCCGCGTAGCGTCGGCAGGATGTGGCCTCGGATCGGTGTACTGCGCACGCTCGCCCTCGGGACGCCGGGCGAGGTGCGGACCAACCTGAACACGCTGGTGCTCGCCGGGGTGAAGACCGCGACCGCCGGCCTGCTCAGCGAGTACGCCGAGGAGAACGAGGAGCTGGAACACGTCGGCGAGCGGCTGGTGCTGGTCGACGACCACGACGCCCTGGTCGGGATCGTCGAGGTGACCGGGTTGGAGGTCGTCCGCTTCGCCGACGTGTCATGGGATTTCGCCCGCTCCGAAGGGGAGGGTGACCGCTCGCTCGACGAGTGGCGGGCCGGCCATCAGGCGTACTGGGCCCGGGTCGGCAGCCCGGTCGCCGAGGACACCGAGATCGCCTGCATCCGCTTCCGGCTGGTCTCCGCCGGCGACGGCGGCGTCGCCACCGGAGACCTCGGCCCCTGACGTACGCCGGCCGCCGGCTCGGCGTCCCGCCAGCGGGGCGGTCCCACCGGTCCCGGGTTTCCGTCAGCCGGCTGCTCTTCGCCGGTCAGGCCCGGCGCAGCTCGGGCAGCAGTCGGGTGGCCACGTCCACCAGCACGGCCTCGTCGCCGGCGTACCAGCTGCTGGCGCGGGGCCAGTGCGTTGCGACGTCGGTGAAGCCCAGCTCGGCGGCCCGTCGCACCTGGTCCGCGAAGAAGTCGGCGCTGCTGAGCGAGTAGACCGGTGCCGAGTCCAGCGAGAGGTAGCGGTCCAGGGTGGCCGGGTCGCGGCCCGCCGCGTCCAGCGTCCGATCCATCCGCTCGGCGAGTTCGGCCACCGAACCCCACCAGCTCTCCAGGTCGTCATCGCTGGCGCCGGTGGTGACCCAGCCCTGGCCGAAGCGGGCCACCAGCCGCATCGAACGGGGCCCGTTCGCGGCGACCACGAACGGCACCCGGGGCTGCTGCACGCAGCCCGGGTTGTTCCGGGCGTCCACGGTGGCGAACCAGTCACCCCGCCAGGTCGTCCCGTCCTCCCGCAGGATCAGGTCGAGCAGCTCGGTGAACTCACCGAACCGGTCCACCCGCTGCCGGGGCGGAAGCTCCTCCCCGCCCAGCACGGTGGCGTCGAAGCCGATGCCACCGGCGCCGAGGCCGAGCAACAGCCGGCCGTCGGAGATGTCGTCGAGTGCGGTCACCTGCCGGGCGAAGGCCGCCGGATGCCGGAAGTTGGGCGAGGCGACCAGCGTCCCGAGCCGGATCCGGGAAGTCACCATCGCGGCGGCCGTCAACGTCGTCATCGAGTCGAACCACGGCCCGTCGACCAGGTCCCGCCAGCCCAGGTGGTCGTACGTCCAGGCGTGGTCGAAGCCCCACTCGTCCGCCTGCCGCCAGCGGCGCTGCGACTGCGACCAGCGCTGGTCGGGGAGGATCACGATGCCAATCCGCATGATCGCCACCCTAACCGCCCAGTGGTTCCGGAGCCCCGACCTCGGCCCCAGCCTTGTCCCGACCTCGCCCCGACCCTCGCGGGACCGCCGAGGTCAGGGGCCGAGGAAGGGGGTGAGCTGCGCGGCGAGACGGGCCAGTTCGGCACCCGCCTCGATCACGTGGCCAGCTTGGCCATCATCCGGTGCAGGTGCGGGTCGAGCACCGCCGGATCGGCCTCGCCCACCTCCCGCGGCGTCCACCAGCGAACGCCACGGAACTCCCCCAGGTCCGGCGTGAGGACCTGGTCGCGGTCGCCGCGCAGCACGAACCACAGGCTGACGTCGGTATGCCGTTGCTCGGGCGGGCCGACCGTCCCGGTGACCGTGAGGAACGCGGGGCGTTCTCCCAGCCGCGACGAGAACACGGCCGGAATGCCCAGCTCCTCGACCATCTCGCGCCGCACGGTCTCGACCGGGTGCTCGCCGGGTTCGACATGTCCACCGCTGGGCAGCCACCTACCGGCGCTGAGGTGGTCGACCAGCAGCACGCTGCCGTCCGCCTCGTCGTGCAACAGGAAGTACGCGACGAGGTGCGGCGACGGAGTACGCGGCTTCGCCCGCCGGAAGATGTCGTCCGTCCTCGCCAGCCAGGCCAGGCAGTCGGACCGGTGCCGGGCCTCGAGCTCGTCGAAGGGGGTCAGCGCCGCCACGAGCTCGCAGATCTCGGTCTTCACCCGCATCCGGCAGATCCTGCCAGCCCTGCCCGTGGCCGGCCATCCGTCCGGCATCGATGCCGTGGCCCGGCTTGCACCCTTCGCGAGCATCGCCTCACGGCCCGCCGCTGGTCCGTTGAAGGCATCGTGGCCCGCCGCCCTGTGAAAACTGATCGGCAAGCGACTCCCGCACCCCTAGCTTTGTCCAACATGAGCACTGGCAACGAAAGTGAGCTGGTTCGACAAAGCTACGACCTGCTCTCCTACCACTACCGGCGTGACGATGCCGACGATGGCCAGTACGCACCGTGGCTCGCCGACCTGCACACGCGTCTGCCAGCCGAAGCAGCGGTACTCGATATCGGCTGCGGCTGCGGCGTCCCGGTAGCCCGCTTCCTCGCCGAGGCCGGCCACCAGGTCACCGGCGTTGACATCAGCGATGTACAGATCGAACGAGCGCGCCGCCTGGTCCCTGACGGCACCTTCATCCGCGCCGACGCCACCCAACTCGACTTCCCAGCTGCTTCCTTCGACGCCGTAGTCTGCCTCTACGCCCTCATCCACATGCCGCTGAGACGAAACTCGGACCTTGGCCACGTGTGCGGCAGCGTCCCGGCGGAGCCGGGACACGATGGGTTTCCGGGCGTGGTGACGGGCTTGCCGCGGGTGGCAGGGTGCGGCAAGCTGGGTGCTGGTGGGAAGAGCGACCACGTTGTCG